>BNUJ01000140.1 GCA_025997275.1 Deferribacterales bacterium | reverse complement strand
AGTGAACGCTTTTGACAGCTTATTCATCTCGTCAATCAGTGCTGTTGATAGGTCTAACGCAGCAATGCGTATAGCTGTAGGGAAGGCATCATTTGTGCTCTGCCCCATATTTACGTGGTCGTTTGGGTTGATGAGGCTGTAATCTCCACGTTTCTTGCCAAGCAATTCTGTGGCACGATTAGATATTACCTCGTTAGCATTCATATTTATAGATGTGCCCGCCCCTCCTTGAATTGGGTCAACAACAAACCACTCTGTCAGCTTGCCACTTAATATTTCATCGCAAACCTTGACAATAGCGTCTGCTATATTTGCTGAGAGCTGCCCTGCGGTCTTGTTTGCCAAAGCTGCTGCCTTTTTAACTATAACTATTGCACGAACTAGTGCAGGATGTAGCTTTTGTCCAGTGATTGGGAAATTCTCAACTGCTCTTGCTGTCTGCGCTCCGTAGTAAGCCTCAACAGGGACATTAATCTCGCCAATAGAATCACTTTCTTTACGATAGTCCATAGCCACCTCCTTATATTTTATTCTCTTTGCATTAAAATATAACCTTAACTATTTCAGGTTGTCAAGACTAAATTTATAATTGGGTTATAAAATTAAAAAGAATAATAATGGTAAATTTGCTTTGTTAGCTAATCATGTGGTAAAGATATTGCTTTAATCTTGAAATGATATAAAATGGGGCGTTATGAAATTTTTTAAGACAAAAACTCTATCATTTAAGATACGTACAGGCATTGTAGCACTATTTATTGTAGGGCTGGTGTTTGCTGTGGTATCGCTTGGTGTGTTCTCTATTACTAAAAATCGCATGAGCGACATATCTGAAATAGCAATGCCCCTATCTGATGCTATGAATGAGTTCACCGACAAATATAACCGTATGCGCTACTACACTACCCTATACTTCACTCACAGCGAAGATTCTTACTACAAGTTCCTATCAGAATACTACGCAATGACCATAGACAGCACAAACACAGTCAAGGCTATAACGGCAAACTATGATTTACACGGCGACGCAGCCAGCGACTCAAACATTACGACTTCTGTTAATACTATAAGTGACACACTAGATAGCTATAAGAAACTGATTGACGAAGAGAAAAATGCCATCGCCTCTGTCAAAAAAGATATTGACGAGCTTGTGCGAATACACGGCTCTTTCTCTAAAGAGCTTGAAAGCACGTCTGCATGGGTGGTCTCGCTACTTACTCTAACCAAAGACGGCACTGCAGGTTATCGCTCGCTTATAGGGCGGGTATCATTGGCATTAAATATCTGTCGCCACATGGATGTAGTGTTGCAAAAAAACACTGACGCTCTAATAATCGCTACAAATACGATATCTATAGACCATGTAACTAAGCTCTACAATGATGAGCTTAAAGCTGTCAGCAACAGTATACAGCAACTCGCTGATAATATGCAGAATTCACAAACGCGTAACTATGTCAGCAAGATAACCGTCCATTATAACAAATACATGGAGACTTTTGACCGCTCACTTGAGCAGCTGGCTACCGTCTCCGCTATAAGAAGTGAGCGTGGCAAGCTTGAAGATAGGATTGTTCTTCTAACTGAGGACATTAAAGAGCTAACTAGCAGCAACACAGTTCTCAAAGCTACCGACTTATATACGCTCGCCAATAGAGCCAGTAACGTGATTGTTGTAGCAGTGCTGGTATTTGTTGTAGCTGGCGTGATTATAATATTTTATCTAAAGGATAATGTTATTAAAAAAATAGTGGGCTTTGTCAATACGATGGCAAACTATAACGCTGATTCAAGCGATTTAACGCGCAGACTCAATGCTGACTCAACAGATGAAATAGGCAAACTCGCAAGACACTTCAATGTTTTTGCCAGTAGTGTTCACAATATTATAGGCGATGTTAAATCAGTTGCTGACGAAGTTGCAAGTAGCAATGACGAGCTTGCAACAACTATTGGGCAGATAGCCCTAGCTTTCAATGGGCAATCAGAAAATATATCCTACGTGGCTACAAAGATGAAGTCTATCAACGACCACACCCATGCCATGACCAACAGCTTGACTAAAAATATAAACGATATGGACACGGCAAAGAGCCATGTGGAACAGGGGAGCACTCAGCTAAAGTATATCCTTGCTAATATGGACAGTATTAGGAGCAACACGACAGCACTAGGCTCTACAATAAAGAACCTGAGAAATTCGTCTGACGACATAGGTGAAATTTTGAATGTAATAAACGACATCGCCGACCAAATCAATCTACTGGCACTAAATGCTGCTATAGAGTCTGCTAGGGCTGGTGAGGCTGGGAGAGGTTTTGCCGTAGTAGCAGATGAAGTCCGCAAACTGGCAGAGCGCACACAGCGTTCTACAAACGAGATAGCTGCCATAATCAACAGTTTACAGAAAGAGGCTGAAATAGCGTCAAAAGAGATGCAAGATGCCGATATTAGCGTGGATAAGGGCATAGAAAGCGTTGCGCTGGCTGGCACTCAGTTCTCTTCTGTAGTGGAATCTGTTAATGATATTTCTGCCACGACTGCCGATATTAACGATGTCATCAATAATCAGTTTGATATGATAAAGAGCGTGAAC
>BNUJ01000139.1 GCA_025997275.1 Deferribacterales bacterium | reverse complement strand
GGCGACAGCAGTTCAACCCGCTGCACGCCCTCGGTATGCAGTGCGTCATAAATCCCCGATTTTGCGACCAGCGAACCGATGTTGTGCTGCTTTGACAGATACGCCCGCAGGTTCTTTTCGTATTCTTCCGCGACGATGGACACGCTCGGCCCGAGATAGATATGCACGCGGGCATTGACGGAATACGGGATAATCTGCGCCGGTTGCACAACCACATTGTCGGTCAGCGGTCGCTTGTCATCCGCAGAAAGATATGCCCGCACTGCCGCGATTGTTTCCGCGTCCGTTTTGCCGTCGCCCGATATGCCCAGTATCGTTATTGAAACCTGTCCCGCCGACGGGCTGGAAACACTGGCAGACTTGACCAGCGGCGACGCGGACAGGGTGTGGAACAGATAGGCTTTTTCCGAACCGGCGGTGTTGCGTTCGGGTCGCCCGTGTCAACAACCATCCGTTCTATGCCGTAGAACGCCGCCAGATTATCCAAGTCCGAACCAGCCGCATACGCCAGCAGATTGGCTTTGGCGGCTTCGTTTATGCGGTGGCGCAGCAGGGTTTCGCGGTATGCGTAGCATTCCAGCACGATTATCGCGGGGTCGCTTTCCAGCAGAGCGTCATAGCTCGGATTGCGCTTCTTGAAATCAATCAGCAGCTCGTCGAAGATGTCCCCGAATGAAAGCTCCTCTATCACTTTGGGCGCGGGTATTGCGGACAAGTCCACATAGTCCGGCGTTAGAAAGTCCTGCAAATCTTCGCGCGCATTCGCCATTGTCGTTCCTATGAAATCGTCAGGTTGTTCAGTTTTATGTTCTCGTTCATATACTTGCCTTCGAGGTCAAGCTCAATCTTGCCGCCGGAGACGGATACGACCGAAACCGCCGACACCTCGAAGCGCGGTTCGTAGTTGAAAAGGGCTTCGACGACATCGGCATAGATTTCGGCGACAAGTTCGCCCGTCAGCGGCGCGTCTATTCGTTGGAATATCCGGCTTCCGTAATCCCGCCGCATAACCCGCGAGCCGATAGGCGTTGTCAAAATATCCGCTATCAACTGCCGCAAATGCGCCCAACCCGCCAGCGGCCGGCCGTCTTGTCCATTCCGTTCATTTGTGATTCCTTGATTTTAGGCAAAAGAAAACCCCGCCGAAGCGGGGCTGTGCTTATTTTAATGTTTTATCAAAAATATCATCTTTTAATTTCTGTATATCTATAAAGTTCCTAATAAAATACAATATAGAAAATAATATAAAAATCACCGCAAGCCATGATGAATCAAATTTAATTGTAATGTTTTTTATCTGTATAGCCTGATTGGGGATATGACTATAAAACAAATAAACAAAAGTAGCCATCACAAAATATTTAATAAAAGCACTTCTAACATTACGGATATTCTTTCTAATTGTTATTATGTGATCTCGTTCTTTTACTCCATCTATACTGAAACTCACAATCAGCCCTAGTCCGATAGAAAACACTATTCCTGACACATTATAAATGGTTGATATAAATCCCTCGGAAAAGGTTATATTCAACAATGACCCAAATAATACGGTCACTGCTATGACAAAAAAAATTCTAAGAATGGTTTTCTTCATTTTTTATCTCATCCAGAAATATTGCCATTTCTATGTTTAATTGTTGCTCGCTTATAAATCCAGTATCCGTTTTTTCAATAGATACCAGCTTCTCACGCAATAAGTCTTTAGCACTCAATTTCCTTTTATCCTTGCTTTCAAACGAAACATTGTCCAAATCGCTTATTGGTTTCAACATAGCAGATAGTTTGCGTTTATAGTCATCTTCCGACATACTTTTTGGTTTTACAAATTTTAATTGAAGTTTAGCAGATATAAGTTGCTCTATATCTATATCGGCTAATGTTTGTGTATCTGATAAAACTTTATCCATTATGGATTTTATCATTGTTTTATCTATCCAAAATGATTTTCTCTCGGTCGTATTTATCGACGACTGATTAGACGAATCTGAAAAAGTCATAGTGCTAATATCGACCAGCGACATATTTGGTTTTGGAATTACTATCGGATTAAACTTAAAAATATGGGTGTCTAACAAACTATTTATATATGTTTCCACCCCTTGGATAGTATTTGGGTATCGCAAGTCTGTAATTATATTTGCATCATCCAAACATATATGGGTATGGCTTTTATAAATAGCGGCACCACCAGCTTTAGTTCTTTTTATTTCATCTATTGAAAAAGTCTCTTTTTCAAACAGATTAGCTTCAATATGTTCATCATCGCCATTAGGTATTATCCGCAGAATAGTTCCAGAGAATATGTTCTCTTGAATAGTAAAATCCGACATAACATCATGCTCGCCAGTCGGGTCTTCTGAATTCAAAACTTTTTGCCTATCCTTTGCCTTTGTATTAGGTAATTTAGTTTTTAATTGAGTTAAAATCTCTGATGCATTTACAATCATATCGGTGCTTTTTATATTAAAAGCTCGCAACTTTATAGATTTTGTATTATCCGCCATGGCTATTTCCCCTTGTTAGTCATTATTAGGGGCTGACATAGATAAAATTATTTTTCAGCCTCTTTATGATACACTCTAATCCATTTTTTTAGTGTTGTCAATAGGTTTTTTGGTGTTCCATAATTAAACCTAAACTCACACTCCTTTAGAAACAAGTTAAACTTGTCTTTCTGTATTCCGTTAAACTTCCGCATCTGCCTCTTAGCCTGATTCCAA
>BNUJ01000138.1 GCA_025997275.1 Deferribacterales bacterium | reverse complement strand
ACTGAGGGATTAAAACATAGCTATAGAAAGAATATAGACTACTTCAAATGCCTGTTAGATAAAGGAAAGGATTTGACTAGTTGTATGCCACTTGGAGAGTTTTAGAAATGACCACTCGCACCATAAAGCTTTTGTTTTCTTTGTTTTTCCTGCTAATATTATTAGTGAGTTATCTGTTTATGCGTATATTAACGGCAGATTATGCTCGTGGGCAGGTAGGGTTGTTTTTGTATGAAGCGGGGGTGAGTGAAGATAATTTTTCTTATAGTGGTGCTTATGCCAATGTATTAACGGGCAAGTTGTATTTGAGTAATATCAAGTATGGGAATAGTTTATTTATTGGGAAGTTGGCTGTAGGTGGTTATAAGAAACTGGGTAATGGCAATGTAGTGGCAGATGTATCTGCTAGTGGTGTTAGGTATAAGGATGACAATCAGAGTGTATCTGTTGGCAGTTTTTCTGTGGATGATATTGTATTTAGTCAAGCTGCATTTGTGCGAGGGGATTATAAGCGGGTTATTGCGGGTGTAGATGAGGTATCAGTTAAAGATGTAGCGGTAGTTCCTAATATATTAAATATTCATGGTGAACCTGTTAATATTACGGGAAAAAGAGCACGTGTAACGAATATGTCTACGGATGCAAATATGAAGGAGGTAGATAAAATATTGAAAGAAAATGGGTATACTGTTGACCCAAAGGGTGGCAAATATAGTGCCGTACAATATTCAAAAGTAGGCGAAGAAAAAAGCTTTTCTGTTAGGAATAGTGCTGATTCTATCGAGCGTCCCACTGTTGATGTTGTTGTAAATCATAAACTGATAATGAAAATACGATTAAAGCCATAAATGAGGTTGATATGAGCAATATGAGTGATATATTAGAATATAGAACTGTCATATGTTCGTCAAAGTATAATAAGAATTCTATGTATAATTGGCTAGTATTCAAGGATAGTTTTTTGATAAATAATGATAAAGTTGTCTCAATTATATGCGAAAATTCAGATATTTTTATAAATATATTACTTACTTTGAGGAGCAATGGATATGATTTTATTAACATAGCAAGGAATGTTACTGAAATTTCAGGAACAATGAATGGTGAGAAATTAAAAATTCTAAACGAATATGAAGCTATGAATGCTTTTCATTTTGATAGTATTATGCGAGAATATTATGATAACTCCGTGTATTTTACGGACGATTTGAAATTGATAGTTATAACCGATAATGACAACTTTTATGTGGCGTCATCAAAAGATTTTTTGAGAACCTTGTTAAGTGTTGACGAAATTTTTGGATTGGATGCATGGTTTTATGAAACTGATAGACTTTATGAAGTGCATTGTAGGATTTGTTTGGAGCTGTATTCAAATTTTTTTTACAGCAAACGGGTAGGTATAGACGATTTGCATATCATAGAAGATGAGAACATAACAAGATATTTGGAGCAGAGCAGAAGGGAATAGTTGTGGCAATAGAGGGAAACCTTTGGAATGACTGAATACGTAGAACCTAGCTATTGATGCCAAATAGGGAAGGCTTGGATTATGTGTAGATGAGGGAATGTATCCTGCCGACATAATATATAGGGGCTGACATAGATAATTGACAAAAGGAGTCAATTATATTATGTTTAGAAGTATGAAAATACAGCCATTAAAGCCATAAATGAGGTTGATATGAGCAATATGAGTGATATATTAGAATATAGAAATGTCATATATTCGGCAAAGTATGATAAGACTTTTACGGATAGTTGGCTAGTATTCAAGGATAGTTTTTTGATAAATAATGATAAAGTTATCTCAATATGCGAAAATTCAGATATCTTTATAAATATATTACTTACTTTGAGGAGCAATGGATATGATTTTATTAACATAGCAAGGAATGTTACTGAAATTTCAGGAACAATGAATGGTGAGAAATTAAAAATTCTAAACGAATATGAAGCTATGAATGCTTTTCATTTTGATAGTATTACGCTAGAATATTATGATAACTCCGTGTATTTTACGGACGATTTGAAATTGATAGTTATAGCCGATAGTGACAGCTTTTATATGGCGTCATCAAAAGATTTTTTGAGAACTTTGTTAAGTGTTGACGAAATTTTTGGATTGGATGCATGGTTTTATGAAACTGATAGACTTGATGAAGCGTACTGTAGGATTTGTTTGGAGCTGTATTCAAATTTTTTTTACAGCAAACGGGTAGGTATAGACGATTTGCATATCATAGAAGATGAGAACATAACAAGATATTTGGAGCAGAGCAGAGGGGGATAGTTGCGGCAATAGAGGGAAACCTCTGGAATGACTGAATACGTAGAACCTAGCTATTGATGCCAAATAGGGAAGGCTTGGATTATGTGTAGATGAGGGAATGTATCCTGCCGACATAATATATAGGGGCTGACATAGATAATTGACAAAAGGAGTCAATTATATTATGTTTAGAAGTATGAAAATACAGCCATTGAGGTTAAAGAATGACCACTCGCACCATAAAGCTTTTGTTTTCTTTGTTTTTCCTGCTAATATTATTAGTGAGTTATCTGTTTATGCGTATATTAACGGCAGATTATGCTCGTGGGCAGGTAGGGTTGTTTTTGTATGAAGCGGGGGTGAGTGAAGATAATTTTTCTTATAGTGGTGCTTATGCCAATGTATTAACGGGCAAGTTGTATTTGAGTAATATCAAGTATGGGAATAGTTTATTTAT
>BNUJ01000137.1 GCA_025997275.1 Deferribacterales bacterium | reverse complement strand
CTGACTGTTAGATTAAACCCAGTGTCATTAGGCAAGGTAGAGATACAGCTGACTGATAGTGCGGGCAAACTTACGGCAAGGATAATTGCCAGCAGTGATGAGACTAGGGCGTTCTTTGTGGCAAATGGAGAGATAATCCGTCAGCAGTTAGAGGCGGAGGGGATTAAGGTTGCCTCTATTGAGGTCGGTAGGATAGCACAGGCTGGGGAACGTGAAGCTAGCGGTGATTCTAAAGATAACAGCACCTATTATTTTAAGCACAGATTCCTCAAGTGCTTCACGTATCTCCATGTCGCTAACTTCTCTTATCTTAGGCGAACCTGTCACCAGCTCTCGCCCCTTTATCTCTGCATGCGCTACCTCGTCAAGCGGGTATGCAGAGCCGATTAGCTCCTTTACATATTCACCTGTAGGGGTACTTATAAGTAGTCCGTATTTTTCCTTTACGTAGTTGACTATGGAGTCCGTCATCTCATCGCCACCTACGCGGACAGATGAGCTATACACGATGCTAAATAGCGAGATGAGAGCAACTTCAGTAGTGCCACCGCCTATGTCAACAACCATATTGCCAGACGGCTTGTTGACAGGCAGACCTGCACCAAGTGCGGCTGCCATAGGTTCTTCTATAATATGAACATTTCTAGCACCAGAGTTTATGGCAATTTCGCGGACAGCACGTCTCTCCACCTGAGTGACGCCAGACGGCACGCATATAATCATTCGCGGGCGGATAAGCATCCTGCGAGGCTGCACTTTGTCTATGAAATAGCGTAGCATACGTTCAGCCGTGTCAAAGTCAGCTATGACGCCGTCTTTCATAGGGCGTATGGTGGTGATATTGCGCGGGGTGCGCCCTATCATACCTTTAGCCTCTGCACCTATGGCTATTATCTCATCAGTATTGCTATCTATGGCAACAACAGAAGGTTCATTGCAAACAATACCTTTGCCACTCACGTACACAAGCGTGTTCGCTGTGCCAAGGTCTATCGCTACATCCAACAGGAACATCTGTTGTAACATTCCAAAATTCATCTATAACCCCGCAGAAATTGAAAACTACTTATATTTAATAGCCAACTTAGCTTATAAAGTCAATATAAATTTAAGAATCACTTCCACTTATTTATAAAGCTATATAGTCAAATGTATAGGTTGTCTATAACAATATCTATTTTTATCATATAGCTATATGCAGGTAAAAACAATAAACATTTGAGCTTACCATATTAGATTTGGCACAGTTTTTTCTATACAACTCTCACTACTAATGTATTATGAAATGTTAGCCTCTACAGGCATTGATTTAGGGAATTCCGTTGCGCATATAACGGTGGCGGACGGTGCGGGTAGCGATGTGCCACCGACTAACTTTCAGGACGTTTTTGATGATGTGATGCGCAATTCGCAGATAGCTAGCGAGTTAGCCAGTAAAACATCCTCATATCAAGAGGATACACAAAACACACAGACTAAAAATGTGCTCTACCCCAGACAGCAGGAGCAGCTTGCTATTTCACGCACAGAGGACAGAGCAGAAATCAGCGATACAAAAAACCACGCAGACAATATATTTGGAGAGAACGTTTTAGACGACTTTAAGTTGAATGTTAATGTTGTTGTCACAGAGGGGAACGTTGAACTAGATAACATGTTGTTTATCAGCGATACGAACGAATGGATTGCTGATGACGGTGAGCTTAACGAGCTTAACGAGCTTAACGAGCTTAACGAGCTTAACGAGCTTAATGAGCTTAATGAGGTGCTTGCTACTGCGGTATCTGCCACTGCAGTGCCCGTTGAAGTAATATTTGAAATAGTTGCAGATAGTGCTATTAGTGCTATGCATAGCAATGAATCCACGCAATTCTTTATAGAAACCACGTTGCAGGAAAATATTTCCGATGAAACAACTAATAGGGGGGGGGGTCAACATTTTATCGACGAGGAAAATGTCCACGTAGAGGGAGATGTAGTATCAGATGAGAGGGAAAATATTGCCAGTCTGGAAGACGTAGAGGTGACAACACTACAATTAGCTACTGACGATAATTTGACTGATAGTAAAGCTGTTGAAACAACTAATAAGGGGGGGGGTCAACAGATTATTGACGAGGAAAATGTTCACGTAGAGGGAGATGTAGTATCAGATGAGAGGGAAAATATTGCCAGTCTGGAAGACGTAGAGGTGGCAACACTACAATTAGTTGCTGACGATAGTTTGACTGATAGTAAAGCTGTAAATATTGAGCCAGTAAAGGCAGGAGCGGCAAAAAAGCTGGAAATGGCTAACGAAAGAGAAGTAGCTGACAATAATGAAAAAGTTGATAAGAGTAGCAGTAAGGATGAGAGCGGAGTAGATGATAGAAATAGTGATAATAAGAATAAAAATAAAAATAAAGATGATGTAGTTGCAAAGAGCCAACCGGTAGAGGTTAGCGGAGCACAAAAAACTTTTGGCACGGAAAATGCTAACTCTACAAATGCGACTACTGGAAATGCGACCGTTGGCACTAATGGTGTTGAAAAAAGCCTTAAATGGACGGACAAGAAAGACGTTGTTAATTTTGCCAAGCTGGTTAAGGGTGCGGGGAAGAGTGGCGTTACTAGACTGACTGTTAGATTAAACCCAGTGTCATTAGGCAAGGTAGAGATACAGCTGACTGATAGTGCGGGCAAACTTACGGCAAGGATAATTGCCAGCAGTGATGAGACTAGGGCGTTCTTTGTGGCAAATG
>BNUJ01000136.1 GCA_025997275.1 Deferribacterales bacterium | reverse complement strand
GTGGTAGGCAGTCAATACGGCAGGGTGCGTTCAATGCACAACTATCGTGGCATTGTGGTGAAAGAGGCAGGTATCTCAATGCCCGTAGAGGTTATGGGTTTCTCATCTGTGCCGGAATCGGGCGATAAGATTATTGTTTTAGATGATGAAAAGGCAGCAAAAGCTATTGCCAACTTGCGTCTGCGTCATGAACGCGAGTCTAAACGCACTAATGGCAGTGCTATGACCCTAACTGATTTCTATGAAAAGGTGAAACAGGGCGAGGTAAAGCAGCTTAATATTATAGTAAAAGCAGATGTTCAAGGCTCGCTGGAAGCACTCAAAGGCTCTTTGCAAAAGCTGTCTAATGCTGAAGTCAAGGTCAATGTTATGCACGATGCGACTGGCGGTATTACCGAAAGCGATATAGTGCTTGCTAAGGCAAGTGCTGCGATTATTATAGGCTTCAACGTGCGTCCAGATGCCAAGAGCAGGCTTATGGCTGAGCGTGAGGGCGTATCTATTGAGCTATATTCTATTATATACAAGGTGATAGATGATGTAAAACTTGCCCTAGAGGGGATGCTAACCCCTGATACGAAAGAGACTATTCTTGGGCATATCTCTGTCCGTCAAGTATTTAGCGTGCCAAAGATTGGCAAGGTTGCGGGCTGTTATGTGGATGACGGTAAGATTACGCGTAATTCGCTTGTGCGGGTGGTGCGCGACAGCGTAGTTATATATGACGGCAAATTGAGTTCGCTAAAGCGGTTCAAAGAGGACGTGCGCGAGGTGACATCGGGCTATGAATGCGGTATATCTATAGATAAATATCAGGACGTGAAAGAGGGCGATGCGCTAGAAGTGTATGAACTGACTGAAGAGAAGCGCACACTAGATGATGTAATTGCGGCAGGCGAAGCCACTGCCCGAGAAGCTGGTAAAGATAGTGGTAAAGGGGCTAGCAATAGCGATGTCTGATAGTGTCCGTGTCAAACGTGTTGCTGAAATGTTGAAGCGTGAGATTGCCGCTATCATTGCTGGCGGGGTTCACGACCCACGTGTGCACGATGTCGTTATCACAGACGTGCGTTTGACAAACGATTTAGGCATAGCAACTGTCTTTTTCACCAGTTATGTTCAAAGCAAGCTCCCAACGATTAGCGCGGGGCTGGAGCAGAGCATTGGGTTTATCAAAAACCAGCTGAAGGGGCGCATTAGGATTAGAAAAATGCCGCAGCTCATTATGCAACGCGATAAAACACAAGAACAGGCTGAGCGGATGGATGAGCTATTTGCTAGACTAAATAATGAACGGGATAGTTAACGTATATAAGGAGTCGGGCGAGACATCATTTGATGTGGTAGCACGTCTGCGTGGCATATTAAAGGAAAAGAGCGTTGGGCACACAGGCACGTTAGACCCGATGGCTGAAGGGGTGCTTGTAGTGTGCGTAGGCTATGCAACACGTTTTGCTGATATACTGGGTGCTGATAGCAAGCAATACCGAGCAGAGTTTAGGCTGGGTGCTGATTTTGACACTTACGACACTACGGGGCGGGTGTTGGCTACATCCGACAAGCAGCCAGAGCGTAGCGAAGTAGAACATATATTGAAATCGTTCGTTGGAGAGCGGGAGTTTATAGTCCCCTCATATTCGGCAAAGAAGATAAATGGGGAGCGGGCGTATAAATTAGCACGAGAGGGCACGATAAAGGACGCTGGCAAAGCCATAATGAGGATTGACAGGCTAGAGCTTACCAGCTATGACGAGCCGAACGGCGAGTTCGTTATTGAGTGTGGCAAGGGCACTTATGTGCGTAGCGTTATCCGTGAACTAGGTATTTTGAGCGGTGCTTATGCAGCTATGAGCGGGCTTATACGCACAAGAAATGGCGATTTTAAGGTGGAAAATTCGCTGAAACTGGCGCAAATTGCGGAGCTAGTGGCGGCGGGCAGGGTGAATGAAGCGGTTAAACCTGTGCAAGATGTCGTCTTGTTGCCGAAATATGTCGTGAATAGCGGTGCGGCGGTAAGGATAAAAAATGGCGTGTCTCCGAAACTGGAAGAATACTTGTCAATGTCTGATGAAAATGTTGGCGGTTACTGTCTGCTAATGAATGAGGCGGAGCAGTTGCTTGCCTTGGGTAGATTGTGTGGAGATGGAGTGCATAGCGGGCAGGTGCCAGTAAAACTTGAGAAGGTTTTTAATGAATAAGTTCACGAAAATTATGAATAGTCAACAGATGTGGGTTGCGTTAAAGCAGCTTTACCCATTTATGAAGCCGTATATGAAGCGGGTAATTTTGGGGCTTGCGCTGACGGTGCCTGCGGGTGCGCTAGATGCTGTCATAGCAGCGTTTCTGAAACCATTTATGGATAATGCGATTGTCTCTAAAAACCCCGAATATTTTCTGTGGTATCCGGGGCTTATAGTAGCGTTCACCATTATTCAAGGCGGGTTTAACTATGGTTCCACATATCTGAACTCTTGGGCTTACAATAAAATTAACAACGCCCTAAAACTGCGCTTATTTGAAAAATTGATTGCATCAGACTCCGCTCTATACGATACTTACAGCTCTGGTATGGTAGTTGCACGTTATTCTAATGATGTAGCTACTGCAACAGGCGGACTAATATCAAACACGCGCCTTGTAATGACACGTTTCTTTGCCTCTATCGGTTTTTTGGCAGTTTTACTCTATAATGCATGGCAGTTGGCAATAGTGGCAGTATTTGTGCTACTATTTATATTCTATCC
>BNUJ01000135.1 GCA_025997275.1 Deferribacterales bacterium | reverse complement strand
ATCAACAATACCATATTTCACATCTCTTGCTTCAACTAGTTCTTTCTTATAGTCAAAGTCTACGGGCATAGGCTTTTTAAGGCGCAGTAACTTATTGAAAAGCGAGCTAGACAAAATAAACTAGGCTTATGGCGACAAAGTAGCCCTACTCCCCCGTGGCAGTATCGGGGCAAATAGTCTCTATTTCCAAATGCCCGAACCTTTACGTTTTGCTTCGCTCTCGGCTTTATCGTAATCTACCTGCCGTCCCTTATCCTTTTTGTAAAAATATTTTGTGGTTCTACGAGCTAATGTTGACATATTCCATATTGTATTGTTAAATACTACACCTGAACGTAAAAGTGTGCTAAAATATATGCGGAGGTCAATATGGAACTATTTAGGACAGTTGTTGACGGCAATGCCGTGAGTAAATTATTCCCATTGCCCGAACCTTACCAAGACAGGGAGGTTGAAATTGTTATTACCCCTGTGCAGAAACGAGATAAGGGTGAAAAACTTGCCGCTTTCAATAAGTTACTGCGCCTTAAAAAGCCTATGCCCGTAGACTTTGACTATAAGAAAGAACTAGTTGAAGCAAGAGATGTGAAATATGGTATTGTTGATTGATACAAATATAATAATAGACTTCATTGCTAGCAGAGAGCCCTTCTCGGAGGTTGCCACTGAACTAATCCGAAAATGTCTCACTAATAAGGTAACTGGTTACGTCGCCGCACATAGCATTACAAATACGTTTTATATATTGAGAAAGCATTTTTCTGTAAATGAGCGCAAGGAGATATTGTCTGAACTGTGCAAAATCTTGAAAGTTGTAGATTTAGACGGTTTGTCGGTAGCGAATTCCCTAGCGAACAGAACGTTTGATGACTTGGAAGATTGTTTGCAAGTAGCGTGCGCTAAGACTATCGGGGCTGAATACATTGTTACAAGAAACATAAACGATTTTGTCCACTCCCAAATACCAGCCGTTTTGCCTGAGTATATCCTAGAACAACTAGATTAGTGCTTGGTATTCTAAAAAGTCAGACGGGTTCATTATCCAGCTTTCATTAGGATAGTGCTTTAAGTTGCCAGTTATCAGAATGGCACCGCAACCTTTAGCGGTGTCGTAAAATATGCGGTCTGTTTCATCAGGCATTTGTATGTCGCTTGAGATAGGCAGAAATGAAATACTTATATCCATTAGCAAATCAACAGTGACTATAGCACCACTCGCAACCATTTTAGAGGCAAGTCTTGGACGATTCACAACGTCCATATATTCGGCGATGATTATTTCATTACAACATAGTCTAATTTGCCCATCGCTAAAATAGCTCTTTACCACCATATCTAGCACTCTTGCTGGCTTACCCACGTCAACAAGAAGTGCCGATATGATTACGTTCGTGTCTAAAACTACCAGCAAAGAGACTACCTCGCCAAAGTAGCCTTTTTCTCTAACCTATAAGCCTGTATTTCGGCATCTATGTCGTCCATAGTCAATTTATCAAGTCCAGCTTCAGCCGCTTGTCTACGTACGCTAGATATTAAGCTCATAGCCTCCGCATAGCCGATGGAATTCACTACACCCACTGAGGGCTTGCCCTCGCTTGTCAGCACGACCCTGCCATCGCGTCTCAACGTTTTCTGCACCCTCTTGTCAGAGGTGCTAAACTCTTGAACTGATAAAGATTCCATACGCCCCCCTTTCCATATCCAGAAAGTATATCAATATATTAAATATTCGTCAAGTAGTAAAACTAGTGGACGTAAAAGGCTAAAAATATCCAGCATAACTTTCCCCCTTGACACGCTCTAAACGTATGTTATAATGCACTCTATGATTACCAAAAACATAATATCTATATGCGTTTCTGCCCCCCCCCCCCGCAAGTGCAATACCATTGCGGGTTTCAGAGGTTTATCGTTCTGATTTAGCTTGTGTTGTTTCGTTTCGTTCCAACTCATATAAAACTTTCGGTGAGTGCTAATCATGCGCAAAGAGTTCTTGCGTTGGTTCAGTCCGACCTTTCGCCGTGCAGACGATAACAATAAACGGCTTGATGAAATCAAACGGCTGGTCTATCACGGACAGCACGATGTCGCGTCTGCTTTTAGTATTCCAATAGATGAAGATATTAGATATGCTAAGTTGCTCTATGAGGGGCTGAAAGGGCTTAACTTGCCTAACGATTATCAAAACTTTGTCAGAGGACTTGATAGCAATGACAGAGACAGCTTTCGCCTGTATCTAAAACGGTTAATAAACATTGCCGAATGTGGAGCGCGTAGCATACGTTGGCGTGAGGACGAGATGAAACGCTTAATTGAAGCCTATGATACTCTTGCCTATGCCCCGTTTGAGTTGACTAATGATATATTCGTTTGCGGCGATTACCTGTTTCCAAAACATATTTTTCCGTTTCCATATTTAGATAAGATGGGCATACCGCTGTTGCACCACCCTGAGCGACTGAATGGGTTAGATTTTATTGACGGTGGGGCATCCATTGGCGATTCAGCACTGGTAATGTCTGAATACACCACAGGCAATGTTCACGCTTTTGAACCTACGAAAGAAGGCTACGAACTTATGTTGAAGACTTTGGAGATAAACCATAGCACGAAGATTGTCCCTGTTCGCAAGGGGTTGTCAGATAAATGCGGATTTGCCACGATATATGTGGACGAAACTGGAACTGGTTCTGCACTCATTAAGCAAGATGTTTATAGGCTTTCTGGTGAGGAGCGAATAGAGTTGACAACGATAGACGAATACGTGAAAGCTAATAACCTGAAAATCGGTTTAATCAAATCTGACATTGAGGGAGCGGAAATGTTGTTGTTAAAGGGTGC
>BNUJ01000134.1 GCA_025997275.1 Deferribacterales bacterium | reverse complement strand
GTAAAAGCGGGCTATAGGCTGTTCACCTTTGACTACAGAGGCTATGGCATATCGCAAGGTGCTCCCGATATAAAGGGCGTTGTGGATGACAGTCTTGCCGCATTTGACTTTATGCTCCGTGCCGTGCCTGCTGATGAGAAGGTCTATATATTAGGGCAGAGTATGGGGGGTGCGCTTGCCATAGACTTGGCGGCACTTACCACACAGCAGGCTCGTATTAAAGCGGTGATAACCGACAGTGCATTCTCATCTTGGCGGGTGGTGGCACGGGAAACCGCTGACAAATATCTCTTTTCATGGGCATTCCAGTATCCAATCAGCTGGTTTTTTGATGACAAATATAGCCCTATTACACTATATGGGCGGATACCCGAAAATATCCCCCTCATACATATACATAACATAGGCGACAGGGTTGTCAGGAGCAACCATAGCGAGAAACTGGCAAAGGCGGGGGGCAAGCGTGCTAAACTTTGGATGTTAAACTATTCTGGACACATTACATCGCTAGTTCATAGCGACTTTCAGCAACAATTTTTAGAATGTCTGGTCAGTATGCCCGATAGGTGCGGACAGTAAGCAAGGACGGGAGGTACACCATCACATCCATGTGATAATGCCCTCCTTAGCACAAACTCAAACTCTTTTTACATCATCCCCATTCCGTCCATTCCGCCCATTCCGCCACCGGGCATAGGCGTCTCTTTCTTTTCAGGAATATCCGTTATTACCGCCTCAGTAGTTAGCATTAAACCCGCTACCGATGCAGCATTTTGCAGTGCATAGCGCGCAACCTTAGTTGGGTCTATTACGCCTGCTTGTATCATATCTTCATACGTTTCAGTTGCGGCATTGAACCCAAAAGCCAGCGTCCTAGCATCACGAACTTTATTCACAACGATAGAGCCTTCCACGCCAGCATTTTCAGCAATCTGACGCAATGGGTACTCTAACGCCTTGCGGATTATATCTACACCGATTTGTTGCTCCTTGCCGACCTTGAACCCTTTCAATGCACCCATAGCACGTATCAATGCTACGCCACCGCCGGGAACTATCCCCTCTTCAACAGCAGCCTTAGTAGCATTCAACGCATCTTCAACACGGGCTTTCTTCTCTTTCATTTCAGTTTCAGTGGCAGCACCTACCTTTATAACAGCTACGCCGCCAACAAGCTTAGCAAGGCGTTCTTGCAACTTTTCGCGGTCGTAGTCGCTGGTGGTATCATCTATCTGCTTGCGCAGTTGAGCCACACGCGCCTTTATATCAGCCGTCTTGCCTGCGCCCTCTACTAGCGTAGTATTGTCCTTATCAACAACAACTTTTTTTACCTGCCCTAAATCAGCAATGGTGATAGAGTCAAGCTTTACGCCTATGTCGTCGCTGATAACCTGCCCGCCTGTCAGCACTGCAATATCTTTCAACATTTCTTTGCGACGGTCGCCGAAACCGGGTGCTTTTACAGCAACGCAGTTCAGTGTGCCGCGCAACTTATTCAGCACTAGTGTAGCAAGTGCCTCACCCTCAATGTCTTCAGCTATTATCAGGAATGGACTGCCTTGTTTAACAATTTGCTCTAGTATAGGCAGGATTTCCTTCATATTAGAGATTTTCTTCTCGTGAATTAACACGTAAGCCTTTTCTAATGAAGCCTGCATAGTGTCTTGGTTAGTCACGAAGTATGGGGACAAATAGCCCCTGTCAAACTGCATCCCTTCAACTACGTCAAGGGCGGTTTCAGTAGATTTGTTCTCTTCTATCGTAATAACGCCGTCTTTGCCGACCTTATCCATAGCATCAGCTATAATAGCACCAATTTCTTGGTCGTTATTGGCAGAGATTGCGCCTACTTGGGCAATTTCTTTCTTGCCTTGTATAGGTTTAGATATGCTCTTTAATTCTCCAATAACCTTTTCAACGGCTTTGTCTATACCACGCTTAACCTCCATTGGGCTAGCACCAGCAACAACGTTCTTTATACCCTCACGGTAGATTGCCTGTGCGAGCACCGTTGCAGTGGTAGTGCCGTCACCTGCGGTGTCGCTAGTCTTAGAGGCAACCTCTTTAACCATTTGTGCGCCGATGTTTTCCAACGGGTCTTTTAGCTCAATTTCCTTAGCAACGGTCACGCCGTCCTTTGTAATGAGCGGAGAGCCGAACTTCTTCTCAATAACTACATTACGCCCCTTAGGACCCATAGTCACCTTGACAGTGTCGGCTAGTTTGTCAACGCCACGCAGGATTACCTGACGGGCATCATCGCTGAAAGTAATGTTCTTAGCCATAATTTAATAACCCCCTCTTACCTTATAATACCAAGAATGTCGTCTTCACGCATAATGAGATAATCTTTGTTGTCTATCTTTATCTCAGTCCCTGCGTATTTGCCAAACAGCACCTTGTCACCCTCTTTAACAGCAAGCTTGACAACGTTGCCGTTATCTAACACCTTGCCTGTGCCGACAGACACAATCTTGCCTTCCATAGGCTTTTCCTTAGCGGAATCTGGTATGATAATACCTGACGCTGTCTTTTCCTCGCTTTCAAAGCGTTCCACGATAACGCGGTCTTGCAATGGCTGAATCTTCGCCATACTCTATCCCCTCCGTATAAAATATTTTTTGCTAGTTTTTCATCACTAGCACTTCAACATTGTGAGTGCTAATTTTATACACTTATTATAAAAAATCAAGAGAAAAATTAAAAAAAGTTATTAGTTAGGTGCTCCCAAGCCATTAGCAATATCAGCATAGCTTTTGCTTATCAGCTGACGAGAAAACTTTTAATCGCCTCAAGTGAATACCGCTAGCATTTAATAACTTTTCTCTTGACAATCTCCCCTTTTTCTGCTATAGTTCACGCACAATTTAGTTAAGCTATGAGGGAATCAGGCTGGTGGAAGTTCTTTATGTATATATGTTATGTATATATTTAGGGCTATTCTATCAGCTTTTTTTTATTTGTTTAGTAGTTGCAG
>BNUJ01000133.1 GCA_025997275.1 Deferribacterales bacterium | reverse complement strand
AAACGGGCAATATACTCTAAAAACCTTAACGGCATATTAGGGTTCACAGTAGACTGATGTTCCACTAATACAACCAGCTTATTATCCCCTATAACAAAGGATAGGTCATTACGTCTATTCATAAACAAAACATTTTCTAACGTGTTCAGTTCTATATCGCTTGGCTTTACATCAGCTCCAACTATAGCATTATACATCTCAACAAGATTGTCCTTATCAGAGAACAACTTGGTAAATACAGTGTCTTTATATTCCCTGTTTGCCTTGCCACTTGACATAATTTAATAATATAATGAACAGAGGTGGTTGTCAATGTACAACTAAAATCCACTTTTAGAAAACCATACGCCCTATAAGTTCAGTCAAATACATAGCCGCCAGTTTTTGTAGTATAATACAAAAACTTTAAGATAACCTTTACCTTAGTTATTTTTCCTCTGCAAATCTGTGAGGTGCTCATCAAATAGACGGGCGCATGAAGAGCCAGCACGCATTGCCACCTAAGAACGGCATTTGTTGTTTATATCCGCGTTGATGCACAACGTCAAACACCGCTTGAACTTCAGCAGAGGTCATAGAATACTTAGTAGTGTAGTAGTTGTCACAGCAAAGGATGAGCTGTTCATCGCTATCAATATCAGTTAACGCATTCTGTAATGCTTGTTTGTCATTATGGTGTATCACTATCGTTTGCCGAAGATTCTTGAGCAACTGCACATCAAAAAAATCGTTTATATCAATAACTGGTGTATCTCTATACGACTCAGTAATAGTCGCATAGTTTATTGATGAACCCACACGTGGAAATAAACCTTTGTATTTCACATCACCATAATGCCCGTATAATGTTAGTATTAGTATAATGGCAGTCAAGAATGTTTGCCACACTCTCGCATTAGCAGTTATCTTAGAAACTAACTCCATTAAAACTATTGTTAGCAATAAAACTGTTGCAGGCATAACAGGGAGAAGATGCCAAGACTGTATAATTTTCAGTTGCCCATATTTAGCTTCTACAAACATATATATAAGAACACTCGTTACCATCATTAGGTACTTTAGCATAATATCCCTGTTGACAGTTGCCCGTTGAGCGCAAAGCTTAATACGGTATATGCATATACTGCCAAGCATAATGATAATAATTAGCCACCAGAGCAACGCTCCACCAAGAAAGTCGTTGTTAAAGACTTGAAATACCAATAAAATACGTTCCATGACCACGTTGACAGCCATGTTGTGTTCGTTCTCACTAAGAATTGAGAGCACGTTAGGAATGAATGAGACATACATAACTAAACCAGACAACAAAGCTATTGCACATTTAATAATATCACTGAAACGTCTTTGCTTAAACAGCAGTATAGATGGTATAAGAGCTATTGTCGCTAGCCATACAGCAAAAAAAAGGAATGAGTCATAGCCTAAAAAGGATATTAAAGCCAGCAGTGCGTAGAATCTCTTTGACAGGTTAGGCTTGTCAAGCAGAGTAAAAGCCATATAGAGCAATAGAGTGAAAAAAAACGTTGCCAACGTATATGAGCGGGCAAAAACAACCGTATGAATAGCTGCATTGCTAAACCCGTAAAATATGAGTGGCAACAGCGCAAGCCTGCCACGTAGAAAACGTTTTGACATAAAATATAAGATAAGACAGATGCCTATATAGTATGGGATATTTAAGAGCACGCCAATCCACAGGTTGAATGTGTTCGGAAATAGCATAGACACTAAGTGAAGTTGTATATAATGTGTTGGGGAATGGATTGCACGCTTGCCACGCAGAGCATTAAGATGTGCCAGTCCCTCGCTAGGCTGTGCAGTAAATGCACTATATACATCTTGAGAATAGAGCCATATACCATGAGCATTTTTGACTAAAGGATAACGTTCCGACTTAAAATCATATCCGATGTTTTGCTCATCCTGTTCAGACATGTTGGCATAATTATAACCTTCCTCCTCCTCGCCGATAAAATGATTGCTCTGTCCCCTGTAGTGAGCCACTATGAGAAGCTGTGCTATAACTATTATAACAGCCAACGCCCAGTTTCTAGCCCATACCCAGCTATGCAGCCCCCTATAGATACACCCCCAGACTATTAGCACAGCGAAAAGTGCAAATGTGATAAATGGTGCAATAAAGCTATTTGGTAGCACAGGATACTTACTCAAATAAGCCCTTTCAAGCTCCATAGAAAACCCACGCATAACGTTGTGTGAAAACACGTTGAATTGTGCAGAGATACCGCCCTTTATTAGTTTTGATGAATTAAAGCCATCTTGGAGAAAGTCAAAAGAACGTTCCGCTTGCTTGCCCGTTCTATCAGTGTATTGCAATAACCAACCCTTTGGGTAGTGATTAGTAGTGTTTAGTCTAGCAACGACTAATGACAACCTAACGTAGTCTTCTGAAACCCTATCCCCTACATCAACCCTTATAGTTGCGTTATCGCTATTACTCCTGAGAACGTTCCTGTCAACACCAACTATGCTGAAGTTGTCTAAATTACTATACAATTCTTTCTGTGATATTTCTAAATGTTTCTGCCACTTCAGAGGCACTGCATCCGTTCTGCCTACATAGACAAATGACAGCAGTGCATAGATGCAAACAATGGCTACTAGTGATATGAGAACGAAGAATAGATGTCTAAAGCGATTAAAGAAAGCATTGACGTTAAAACTATGCATTGACAGCCACCTCCGTAGAGTGAGTTGTCCAAGAACCCCTTAAATATTGATTATGCGTGGGGGGGGGGGGTGAAGGTGCTTATTGTTATTATGTTTTCAGTCATTTACGTATGCTCCTTAAAAATACAACTGTGATTATATACAAAAACTAGTTTTTTTCAATAGGCAACTTCCTACCCCCGTGTATCTGCTAAATATTTTAGAAACTTCGTTGGCGGCTCGTGTGCGTGTGCCCCATAGCCACCGGCTATGAGCCATGCAGCTGGGATAGTATGGCGTTGCAAATATGAAAAGATTGCCAAATCACGTTCAAAGCACTGTTCCAGTGTTAGATTCAGCAGATTGGTTGATTGCAACCCGTCTAGCTCGTAGCAGTCCGC
>BNUJ01000132.1 GCA_025997275.1 Deferribacterales bacterium | reverse complement strand
TCCAGAGTGCTTGTATCGCTCTCTTGCGCCATATTATGCTCTTTGACTATATCGGCAGGGGTTGACAAAATATAAAATTAGCGATACCATTGTGTCATCGTGAGGGAAGTTCGGTGTGAGACCGACGCTGTTCCCGCATCTGTAAGTGTAGAGTAGAATTACTAGTGCGACTGCTATCACGCCACTGTTTTATAATGGGAAGGCAAGGAGTCTGCACCTTATAGCTAATGCATGGGCTATGAGCTACGCGAGCCAGAATACCTCACGCCAGAAAATCCCCGGGTGTAGGGATTAGGCGGTGCTTATGTTTTCTTTTATGTTGTCGGCATACCGTAGCAACTCCGGCAAGACAGTTTTATCAAGTGCTATTGTTCGTGCGCTCGCTAGACGCGGGTTGCAGGTGCAGCCGTTTAAGTCTGGTCCAGATTATATTGACCAGTTGTGGCTCTCTGATGCCGCCGGTATGCCAGCTTACAATCTTGATAGCGTTTTAATGGATGAAAACTCCCTAAAACGACTCTATGATAGGGGATTGATTTCTTCAGACGGGGCTGTTATTGAGGGTGTTATGGGCTTTTTTGACGGATTAGACCCTGTCAACTTTGCGGGCAGTAGCTATGATGTTGCGCGCATAACGGGTGCTCCTATGGTGCTAGTCTTAGATGTTGCGGGGCTTGCAGCTAGTGTGGCGGCGATTATTGCTGGTATTCAGGCACTTGCAAAGGATGCTCGCGTGGCGGGTGTTATCTTAAACAAGGTGGCTAGTGCTAAACAAGAAAATATATTGCGAAAAGCGATAACTACACATAATCCTAACGTGAAAATATACGGTGCAATGCCTGCCGTTAGTGGTCTGGGGATAGGTTCTCGTCATCTTGGGCTGAAGTTGCCTGATAATGATAGGAGTGCTTGTTTCTTTGATGAAGCCATATTATGCTCTTTGACTATATCGGCAGGGGTTTTTCCACTTTCAACCATCAGCGCAAAAATCTCTTTGCCCTGTTTGCCGCTTATTGCCCCGCTGTCTATCAGCTGGACTAGCTCCGCCAGCGACTTGGGAGCGATATTTGCCTGATAAATATTGCAAACCTTGTCATTCACTATACGCAAAAGTTCGCTCATTACCCAATTAGCCACCTTTTTAGGCTCGTTATATGCTTTCAGTGCCTCTTCGTAATAGTTTGCATAGTCAATATCAGACGTTAACAGGTATGCATCAGCAAACGATAAACCGAAGTCTTTCATAAACCGCGCTTTGCGGCTATCGGGTAGCTCGGGCAACTTTGAGCGCAAATCATTTATATAGTTGTCGTCTATCACAACAGGTGGTAAATCAGGCTCTGGATAGTAGCGATAGTCGTCAGCATCCTCTTTGGTTCGCATAGGCATGGTAATACCTTTCGTAGCGTCCCATAGACGTGTTTCTTGACGAACCACTCCCCCGCCCTCTAAAATCTCCTCTTGGCGTTTTATCTCGTATTCCACCGCCCGCTGAACATTACGGAAAGAGTTCATATTTTTAACTTCTGCACGAGTGCCAAACTTTTCCTGCCCTATGTGGCGCAACGATACGTTAGCATCGCAACGCATAGAGCCTTCCTCCATATTGCAGTCAGATACGCCAGCGTAGCGCAATATGATTTGTAACTTTTGCATATAGAGTCTAGCATCCTCTGCCGAGCGGATTTCAGGCTCGCTCACTATCTCTATCAACGGCACAGAACTGCGGTTTAAGTCAACATAGCTAGAGTTAGCCGAACCAAGATTCTCCCCGTGGATTAGTTTACCTGCATCCTCCTCTATATGAATTCTCGTTAGATTAAACGTTTTGCTTTCGCCCCGCTCGTTGTCTATCGTCACGCTACCCCCTAGGCAGATAGGCATAAATAGCTGCGTAATCTGAAAAGCTTTCGGTGAATCTGGATAGAAATAATTTTTCCTATCAAAACGACTATATTTCTGAATATCGCAACCCAGCGCAAGCCCCGCAAGGACAGCTTTTCTCAATGCCTCTTCGTTAAACGAGGGCAATGCACCGGGAAAACCCATACACACAGGGCAAACCTGTGAATTTGCTTGCCCGCCAAACTCCGTAGAGCAGGAGCAGAATATCTTTGATTTAGTATTTAAGTGAACGTGAACTTCAAGCCCTATCACAGGCTCATATTTCGTTGACATATCAAACCCCTTTCTCCCTTTATTTATAAGCTTCAGGCATCCGCATGTGGTAGTCGGTAGCTTGCTGGAAGGCATGGGCTATGTTTATAATCTTTTGGTCAGCAAACATATCACCCTGCAACTGCAAACCTACGGGTAGCCCCTTGCTGTCAAACCCGCAGGGAATAGATATACCACAGGAGCCATTCAAGTTCAGAAACACCGTGTATAGGTCGTTCAGGTACATTTCAAATGCATTGCTGGTGCTACCAAACTCAAATGCTGTCGTAGCAGCAACAGGTCCCACAAGGACATCACAATGCTTGAATGCCTCGTCATATTCGTGGCTCTATTCGTCAGCCTGCTTCGCTGTGTGGCGTGGTGGGCTTGCGTCCTACTTACGGGCGTGTGTCGCGCTACGGCGTGGTGAGCTATGCATCCAGCTTAGACCAGCTAGGACCTATCGCCCACAGCGCAGAGGACGTGGCTTTTATAATGGACACACTCTCAAAGCACGACCCGCACGATTCCACATCGGTGAATGACAATCCGCCACCGTTTTATAAAAGCCTATCAACCAATCTAAAGGGTGTAAAACTGGGATTGCCCGACACGTATATGTCGGAACATCTATCGCCCGAAGTGCGCAAATCAGTTGAAGCTGCATTAAAAAAGTTTGAGGAGTTGGGCGCACAGATAGTTGATATACATATGCGCGATATAGATTTCGGCATATCAGTTTATTATATTATCGCCACAGCGGAGGTTAGTAGCAATCTGTCGCGTTTTGACGGCATTCGTTTTGGCTATAGGGCGGACGTAGATGTAATGGATGATATATATACGCACACCCGCAACGAGGGTTTCGGCGATGAGGTTAAAAAGCGTATGATACTGGGCACATATATGCTACAAAAGGA
>BNUJ01000131.1 GCA_025997275.1 Deferribacterales bacterium | reverse complement strand
GGCTCTCCCTACTAACTATAAGATTAACATTAGATTGTATTTATGACAAGCTCATTCCTAGGACTAGGCTACATTCATAGCTGGAAGCTTGCCTTGTCTGTATTCCACAGGCATAGAAATTTTATAGTTAGATATGAACAGCTCCTTTCCAAGTGCTGCTTTTTCCTGTTTATAGTTATTCATACCATATTGTAATTCCCATTCGTTTATATAAGCAAAGTCAAACAGGTTCTTTATCTTATCGCTATTATCTAGGGTAATGAGCCATTTATGGCGACATTTTTTCATATTGTGGGCAAATTGTTCATGGTCAAAAGAGGTATGGAGATTCCCTTTTATCCCATATAGCCTAGATTTTGCTTGTTTATGGTATGGCGGGTCTAAAAATAGAAAGACATTGTCCCCAGCCTGAAACAATAGTTCTTCATAGCTTTGGTTGCGAATCTCAACATCAGCAAGCACACATTGTAGTGCAAGAATACGTTCTATTGAAGAGCTAGTAAATCTGTCCTGAAAAGCCTTTTCCGAATAGCCACCAGAATCAACTGTGCCAGAAAATGTAATTCTATTTAACACGAAAAAGCGCACCGCTCGTTCAAAATCGGAATAATATTCGTTAGCTGTATAGTGGTTAAATATTTCTCGACCGTCCCTTTTGTGTCGTTTAATATCATAAACGGCGTCATATAGCCTTTTGTTATCATTCTTTGCAAAGCTCCAAAAGCAATATAAATCATAATTTAGGTCATTTATGATATAACGTGTAGGAACGAACCTATTTTGTTTAACCGATAAAAATACCGAGCCACCACCAACAAAAGGCTCACGAAACTCCGTAAAATTATGTAAAATGAGTGGTGTAATAGTTTTTATTGCCCTTGATTTCCCTCCAGGGTAGCGTAGAGGGCTGACAGCCTCTGTTATACCTCTCATAGTTCACATCCCTGTGGTAACTCTAGCTGAAATTTGTTGACGCTAGCCTCTTGTTTTAGCTTAACGATTAAAGAGCGTTGCTTATCGCTGTAGCACGGAGTGGTGCTTCCCGAAGTTAGCTTTAGGACAGGTTTAATATCGTATTTCCGTCCATCAACTCTCACATCTTTAAGATTTGTCCACAAAAGCATCTTTATTAGTCCATCTTTAATATCGCCAAGACTGGGGATTGATTGACTTTTAGTGTGCTTACTTTCAATAATGCTTATTGTGTTTCCGTTTATCCTTGCCTCATCTGACGTTAGGTAGTATAATCCACCCAGATAATTCTTAACAGTAATTTGTGCTTTTACACCATTTTCAAGAGCAACCATATCATACGCTTTTAATTCACTACAAAGTAGTGGCGTATAGCTAACCCCTGTTATATTTGCATCTATAATCACTACATTACTCCCTTATAAGTAATTCTAGCATAAACTTATTCCTATTCCTAGTATTTGACTTGCTTTCATTTATTTGATACTATGAAACTATGTCTATAAACATTGGAACTATCTTAACTGGCGGTGGCAAAAAGGCTGTCTTATGCGGTAGCGGCGAGCTTGGCAAAGAGGTAGCTATTGAGCTGCAGCTGCTAGGCGTAGAGGTGGTCGCACTTGATAGCTATCATAACGCCCCCGCTATGCAGGTGGCACACCGCTCTTATGTCCTGTCTATGCTAGACGGCGATTCGCTTAAAGAGATTATCAGAGCAGAAAAGCCTAACTATATAATTCCCGAAGTAGAGGCGATTGCCACAGACGCTTTGCTAGAGCTAGAAAAAGAGGGGTTCAACGTTACCCCTACGGCTAGGGCAGCGCATCTCACTATGAACCGCGAGGGTATCCGTAGATTAGTTGCTGAGGAGCTAGGACTTGCTACATCAAAATATCAGTTTGCATCTACAAAGGACGAATTTATAAAGGCAGTTAATGAGATAGGTTGTCCCTGTGTGGTGAAACCTATAATGAGTTCGTCCGGGCGCGGGCAGAGCATAGTTAAGACGCAAGCGGATGTAGATAAAGCTTGGGACTATGCGCAAAAGGGTGGCAGAGCTAGCGGCGGGCGCGTTATAGTAGAGGGGTTTGTTGATTTTGACTATGAGATTACACTGCTTACCGTGCGCCATTCAGGGGGGACGTTGTTTTTAGCCCCCATAGGGCATGTGCAGATAGACGGCGACTATCGCTATTCGTGGCAGCCGCACGAGATGTCAGCACAGGCACTTAAAGATGCACAGACTGTGGCGGGCAAGGTCACGGGGGCGTTGGGTGGATATGGAATATTTGGCGTAGAGCTGTTTATAAAGGGTGATGAAGTGCTGTTCAGCGAGGTTTCCCCGCGTCCGCACGATACTGGTATGGTTACGATGGTCTCACAAGATATGTCAGAGTTTGCATTGCATGTGCGAGCACTTTTGGGCTTGCCTATCCCTGCGGTGGAGCTATATGGCGCATCGGCATCGCGGGCTATAGTGGTAGAGGGGGACAGCGACAAGGTAGAGTTTCATAATATAGATGAAGTGCTTGCTGAGGCTGGTGTGCAGCTACGTTTATTTGGCAAACCAGCTGTTCATGGACACCGCCGTATGGGGGTTCTGCTCGCCCGCGCTAACACTACCGATGAAGCACTCGCTAAAACACAACGGGCATTGGATAAATTAAAAGTAGTTCTTTAATCTAACTCTTGCGGATATGCAAACAACGCCGTTTCGTTAATATTTAGCGGGTAGGTGCTGTGTTTCTGTATCTTAAACGTGTAGTTTAACCCCTTAACTATCTGTTCTAGTAATGGTTTTGTCTCAAAAAACTCTTCAGGGTTATGGTATATTGCTAGTGATAGCACGGGGCGGAACCGCTGAATGGTTTTAGTCATACCACGCAGAGCGGGTAGACCGAAACCCTCTAAATCGGTTTTTATGAAACCGATGTTGACATCGTCCCCCCCCCCCCCCCCCCCCCCCCCCCCCCTCTGCCGCCGACCACAAACACGCGCCAGGGGAGGGCGCAGGGGGCGCACGAAAGGGAGAAGGGGACGTCGGAACGGCAGACCCCCCGCGGAGACCACGCACAGGGCTCACCGCCGGCAAACAAAAAAGCAGCCGCGCAGCACAA
>BNUJ01000130.1 GCA_025997275.1 Deferribacterales bacterium | reverse complement strand
TGTCGTCCTTAGCCTCTTGTATCTGCGTGAAACCTAGCGCCTTTAGTAGCATATCATCAGCAACAAAACGCAACTCTGATTCCTTGCCCGTAAAAGCAGTCTGCACTATTATAGTCCCCTTGACAGCATTTATGCCAGCTGGGGGTTTCTCACCAGCATACAAAGGCTAAGGACGACATTGTGACGGTGACGGTGACCGATGCTCACTCTAATAAGTTAATTGGCAGTGATACGGTGACTGATAAGATGTTGAGGGGTGTGATAGAGGGAGTGAATGTGCATCTTGCTCCGATAACAGGTGTTAATGTCAGGTATGATGAGAAGCTAGGCAAGATGCAATATAGTGCGGTAGATAACTACACTGCTCTGTTGCACGTAGCGAACACAGAATCGGTAGTGGGGATGAGTGCCAACGAGGGGCAACTGCTAGATATATCAATAGGCAGGCTTGATAGTGTAGGGCTAGAAGTGACTGATGTGTATGTGACCAGTGTTGAGGAGGCGCAGAAGTCAGTGACTAAGGTGGACGAGGCACTTGTGAGGCTGTCAAAGGCGCGTTCGCTGGTAGGTGCGCAGGTTGTGAAGCTAGAGTTCAGCTTGAAGAGTCTGAATACGGCTAGACAGAATATGATGTCATCGGCAAGCAGGCTGATGGATTTAGATGTGGCGGCGGAGAGTGCAAACTTAGCCCGTAACCAGATATTGACAAACTCGTCCATAGCAATGCTCGCACAGGCTAACCAGATACCACAACTAGCACTGCAGCTATTGAATGGCTAAACTTTTTTCTCTCCCCCCCTACGGGGGGAGGTATATAGAATATTTGTAGCACTACAGCTATAGTTTTTTCTCTCCTCCCTACGGGAGGAGGTATATAGAATATTTGTAGCACTACAGCTATAGTTTTTTCTCTCCCCCCTACGGGGGGAGGTATATAGAATATTTGTGACACTACAGCCTATAGTTTTTTCTCTCCCCCCTACGGGGGGGAGGTATATAGAGTGTTTGGGGAATTAGGAGACTGAGAGAGATTTTAGTAGGTAATAAATTAAGGGAGTAATTTATGTCATTTGTAATTCAGAGCAATGCGTCATCTGTATTGGCACAGAACAAGTTGATGACGGCTAATGTTGCGTTAGGCAAGTCAATAGAGAGGCTATCTAGCGGGCTGGGTATAACCCATGCGTCAGACGACCCGTCTGGTATGGCGGTTTATAACAAGCTACAGGGGCAGATTAGGGGTGTTGCCACTGCCACGCAGAATGTAGAGACGGCTGTGTCGTTCTTGCAGACTGCTGAGGGCGGTATGGAGGTTATCGGCGATATGCTGCAGCGGATGCGGGAGCTATCGGTGCAAGCCTCTAGTAGTATGTATACAGCTACCGATAGGCAATCGTTGCAGACGGAGATAGAATCACTTAAGAGTGAGATAGATAGGATAGCTAATGTTACCGAGTTCAACACCAAGAGGTTGATATCAGGGGATGCATCGGGCTATTGGAGTAGCAGCACTAAGGATGTATCAGCTATCTTATTGGGTGCGTCTGCGGAGGGCAACTACCGCATAAGCGTAGATGTAAAACCTGGACAGAACGCTATATATAAGAGCAATATACTCATCAAAGAGGGTGATTATTATTATGGGCAAAAGTCTAGTCAACTGCCGGGTATCAGAGATATTAGTATTGATGGCACTCTTCTATCAGTAGTGCCTACATCATCTGTTATGACAAGCGCCACCCTAAATGTAGGTGCGCCGGCAACATATTCTGGAACGGGGACTTTACTAAATTTATATGCTGATGGAGGTGGGCTATGGAGCACAACTAGCGCATCAACATTAGGTGCCTCCACTGTTGGTGATTTTTTTAGTATGTTTGTTTATAATCAACCAACCGGCACTGGTTATCCTCTTACTCAAGTTAGTTCACCTCGTGGAGAAGTTCCTAGAGGCATGTATATTAGCGTTGAGTTTCAGAATATTAGTACCGTAAATCCAGTTGCGCCGATTGATTTAGGGATAAGTATTGTATATGCAGATGACCCGACTGCTACAGTGTATACAGCTAATCTTACTGTGGCTGCTTTTGGAAGTAGGCAGAACATACCTGGCTTTGGGGATATATGGTTTGAATTTAGTCACAGTGCAGTCGAACAATTGAGGGTTCAAGGTGTTCAAGATGGCGATAAGTTTGTGCAGGGTTTATTCCCGCCATTAAATAGCATAACTGGGTTACCCCAAAGTGCGAGGCTTGTAACTATTGATAGAGAGATATCTGCTGGTAGCACTAACCTATACGAGATTGGTAGCGGACAGGTTGGTGTGCCTGTTATGTGGGATGGTCTTGCGGACTTTAACTACAACTATATGACATTAGATGAGAACAAGAACCTCATAGTGTCGCAGGTTAAGTTTTCGCGCGATACCAGTGCCACAATTATTACTATGACTGCGCCGATTAGGTTTGGTAGCATATCTCATCTTACTGTTAGCGAAATTATAGCGAATGACAGGGCTAGGACGCTTAATGAATTGCCGATGTTCACTAATTCTGATGGGTATAAGGTGTTAGACATTACGCAGACGTTGTCTATATATGGTAATGGGAAACGGGCGGATGTGTTTATTGAGGGGAGCTATACTCTTGACTATTTAGCTAATAAGATTGCGCGAGCTATAAGTGAAGAGCTAGGGATGTCTGCAAATGGTATAGGAAATAGTTCGCTAGCACATCTGGTAACAGAGCCTGTATATGCTGGTGATAAACCCCCAACTGGCATAGAAGCTGTCAAGGGGACTATAATAGTGCAGACTGCTTTTACGGGCAAGGAATCAGAGTTGCGTTTTGTTGCTGATGATATGCTACTAAAGGCGCTAGGTTTCACGCAGATACAAGAGGCTAAGGACGACATTGTGACGGTGACGGTGACCGATGCTCACTCTAATAAGCTAATTGGCAGTGATACGGTGACCGATAAGATGTTGAGGGGTGTGATAGAGGGAGTGAATGTGCATCTTGCTCCGATAACAGGTGTTAATGTCAGGTATGATGAGAAGCTAGGCAAGATGCAATATAGTGCGGTAGATAACTACACTGCTC
>BNUJ01000129.1 GCA_025997275.1 Deferribacterales bacterium | reverse complement strand
TTCATAAACTACCCCTTATAACATTCCATTCCTTATAACATCCGCCTAGGCTTAGGCGAACCGCTGCTAGGCTCTATCAGCCCCTGTTGCTCCATCATCTCAACAATATTTGCCGCGCGGTTGTAGCCTATGCCCAGCTTGCGCTGTATACGCGATATAGAAACCGTGCCCTCTTCGCGTCCAATGAGCACAGCCCTGTCAAATAACGGATCTAGCGCATCCCCGCTCGCAAAATCGCTGTCCTGTTCCTCACTTTCTAACAATTCCATGTTGTATTCTGGCTCGCCGTAGCGTTTAGCCTCATCAACCACGCGCTTGACTTCATCCTCGCTGATAAATGAACCGTGCACACGTATTGTCCAGCCCGAACTAGGCGGTATAAATAAGCTGTCCCCCTTGCCGAGCAATAGTTCAGCTCCGCTTTGGTCTAGTATTATACGGGAATCAACCTTTGATGATACCCTGAATGAGAGTCTTGTGGGCATATTCGCTTTGATTATGCCAGTGATTACATTTACAGACGGACGCTGTGTGGCAAGTATCAGGTGGATGCCTGCCGCACGTGCTTTTTGCGCCAGTCTGATAATAGCACTCTCTACCTCTTTACCCGCTACCATCATTAGGTCGCCGAATTCATCAGCGATTACCACCATATATGGCAAAGGCGGCTGTTCTGCGAGTTTGTTTTTATTATAGGACACGATGTCGCGCACGTTTAAGTCTAAAAATAGCTTGTATCGTGCCTCCATCTCCTTGACTACATTATTTAATACATTAGCAGCCTCGCGCATATCGGTTACTACTGGGGCTGCTAAGTGGGGAATACCACTATATACATTCAATTCCACCATTTTTGGGTCTATCAATATAAACTTTACCTTATCAGGTGCTGATTTATAGAGGATAGAGCACAGCATAGTGTTGATGCATACCGATTTACCGCTACCCGTAGTGCCTGCAACTAGTATATGTGGCATAGAACGCAGGTCGGCATAGTATGGATTGCCAGAAATATCCTTGCCTAGTGCTACCGCTAGGGGGGACTCATTTTCATAAAAGTTTGGCGTGTCTATCAACTCCCGTAAGCGGACGGAAGCTCTATATTCATTTGGTGCTTCAATACCTACCACCCCTTGCCCTGGGATAGGTGCTATTATACGGATACTCTCTGCACTCATAGCAAGGGCAAGGTCGTTTTCAAGGCTCGCTATCTTGCTAATCTTTATACCGGGGGCGGGTTCAAACTCAAATAATGTCACGACAGGACCTGGCAGTATATTTCTAATCTGCCCCTCTACGCCGAAACTGCGCAGTTTAGTGAGCAGTGCGTCCCCTTTGCGTTTCAAGGCATCCATATCGGGGGTGATATCAATCATTTCTGGTCTGTCAAGGGCATTTATATCTAGGTGATAGTTCTCTATTGGCTGATAGAGCATTGGCTCCGGCTCTTGTTGCTCGTCCAGACGCTCAACTGACCACGACGTAGGCGCAACTTGTTCTATTGAGGCGGGTTCCGCCGATTGCTCAGTTTCCGTTAGCTGGACAGACTGGGGCTGTGTTGGTTCTACTGAATGTAAAGGGCTTATTGGCTGCGCTGGCTCTATTGGTATGAGCTGTTCTGTGGGAGTGCCAACTGGTGTTTCGGGCATCTCTGTAAGTGCCATTACCTTCTCTATCTCTGCAACCGTCATACCAAGTGGGGTAGCATCCTCGCCCATCATATCCTCTAGTTCAGATACTGTCATCGCACCATCAAGGCTGATATTATCAGTGGTTTCAGACTCTTGTTGCATTGACACAGACGTTTCTGCCTCTGACAAATAGCCGGGCACCACTTGCGGCAGTTCTACTGGTCTAATTAACGGGTCATCATATTCAACTGCAGGCTCTAATACTGCGTTCAATTGCGGCAGTGTCGGTTGGTGCTGCGCAGGTTGCGACACTGCCAAAGGTTGCTCTAGTGCGGGCAGTATGTCTTTTAGCACCTCTGGTTCACTCCGTTCGTCCTGTCCGTCCTCTTCATCTTCGCCAGCACCATTCAGCCTATCGGCTAGCTGCCTGAACGTATGAGCAATGCTCATCGGACTTATTCGCATAATGACTAGAACGCAAGCAAGTGAGAATATATATATAAAGATAATTGCAAGCGTTTTAGCTACAGGACTTACAAGCCCCACATTTATAAACAAACCGATAAGTCCGCCCGCTGGTTTGTCTGTAAAGTAAGCGTCAGCTGTAGATAAGAAAGCGTTCTGTATTGATAGCACACAGATAAGGGCTATAAAAGCTGATATGCTGAAAGTAGCCATTAGTTTGCTAAGTTTGCCAAGTTTCACATAAATGTATTGAAATGCAATGTATAGTAGGAAGAATGGTAGCAGTATTGCGCTAAAACCAAATATAATTCCTACAAAATCAGCAACAAAAGCTCCGTGCATCCCCAGCATATTATGGATTGGCTCATCAACACGACTCACAACAACGTTTGAAAACGAGGGGTCGTCTGCGTTATATGAGAATACCGCAACTCCTAGCAATAAAGAGCCTGTTAAAAGTAGCAAGCAGAATAGTTTAGATAATTTGCTCATTACAGGCACCACACGGCGGCAATGCCTGCTAACAGACAGTATATAGCCAGTCCTGTCAATTTAGCCCGTTGGACAAATTTTAAGACTACATGTATTGAAATCAACCCGCTGATAAAAGCGACAAGCATACCCCATAGATAGATATCCATCATGTCCCGCGAAATTGCCTCTATATCCTTAATATGTAGCAAAGCCGCACCCATTATAGCGGGTATTCCCAATAGGAACGAAAATTCAGCTGCCTTTTCACGCGAGATGCCAGCTAGTAGAGAGACCGAAATGGTAGCCCCAGAGCGGGATATACCAGGCAATACCGCAATGCCCTGGACTATGCCTACTAAAAACGCTTGTGCTGTGCCGAAATTCTTGCCAGCGCGAGCCTTATCAGATAAATATAGTATGATGGATGTAACTATTAGGAAATAGCCCACTACGACAGGATTTTGTGTCCAGACCTCCGTGCGTTCCTTTAAGCCGTAGCCTATAATGGCTGTGGGGATAGTTGCGATTAAAATATTTATGAT
>BNUJ01000128.1 GCA_025997275.1 Deferribacterales bacterium | reverse complement strand
GTGTTCCATATAGAGTCGGCTGATGAATGTGACGGTGCGTTGCTGGCTGAAAGTTTGTGCGGAACTACAAGTATTGGGATAACCGCAGGGGCTAGCACGCCTGATTATGTGATTGACTGTGTTAGAGAATATATAACGGAGAAATGGGATGGTTCAAGACAAGGCGCATATTGAAGAGACTGACATGAATAACTTTGAGCAGTTATTGCAGGATTCATTGAAACAGCCAACCAAAGGTTCTACAATAAACGGCATAGTGGTGCAGGTGCATGGCGATGATGTAATCGTTGACGCTGGTGTAAAGACAGAGGGGATAGCAAGCAAAAGCGAACTTCCTAATGACGTTAAGGTCGGAGACCGCATAGAGCTAGTGGTGGTCGGCTTTGAAAATGGCGGTTATATGCGCCTTTCCAGCAGAATGTCGGGCGAATACGGCGGCAAAGATATGAAAGACGCTATCGTCAAGGTTCGCGTAGAGTCGTATGTGGACAAAAAGGGGTTTCGTTGCAAAATTGGCGACCAAGATGCGTTTATCCCAGAGAACCATATAGACATAAAGAGTAAGTTGCAACCGATGCAGTCTTATATCGGTAAAGTGTTGTCTGCTAAGGTTCTGAAATCAGGCGGTGGCAAACACCGCTCGGCTTTGGTATCCCATAAAGAATACCTTATAGATATAGAGAGCAAAGAGCGTAAAGAGTTCTTAGGCACTATCAGCATAGGCGATGTCCGTGAGGGCGAAGTTCGCTCGTTGAAAGAATATGGTGCATTTGTGAGTCTAGGGGTAGCAGACGGTTTTATTCATAAGAGCAATATCGTATGGGGACGTCCGCGCAACCCTGCTAAGTTTATGAAAGTCGGCGATAAAATCAATGTGAAAATACTTAATATTGATAGTGAGACTGGCAAGATAGAGCTAGGTTTGAAACAACTAGAAGCAGACCCGTGGGATAGCGTATCTGCAAGATACCCTGTGGGTAGCACCGTGAAAGCTATTACTATTGGGCGCAGGCGCAACGGCTACATAGCCGAGATAGAACCCGGCATTGATGCACTGGTGCCACTAGAAGAGATGAGTTGGCTGAAGAATGCACATTTGCATATTAACTCAAAAGATGTGCTAGATGGGCAGGTGCTGGACTATGACGATGAGCACAAGCGTATAATCTTATCAGTAAAGATGTTGCAGGAGAACCCTTGGAATGGTCTGCGCGAGAATGCGCCTGAGGGTAGCGTAGTGACGGGCATTATAAAGAGTATAACTAACTTCGGCATATTTGTTGATTTCGGACATACAATAGACGGGCTTGTTCACCGTGGCGATATATCATGGAGCGAAGAGCCTGTTGATTTACATACCCTATACAAAGAGGGCGATAGCATTGAGGCTAAGGTTATAAGTATTGACGAAGAACGTGAGCGCATTAGTCTAGGGGTAAAGCAACTGACGCAAAACCCGTGGGAAGATATATCCAGAGGTGGCAAGAAAGCGCACGCTACTGTGACATCTGTTACCAAGAGCGGTATTGAGGTGGAACTATCTGGCGGGTTAAAAACTATCATTTCTGTGTCAGACCTAGCGAGCGACAAGCAGCTGGATGACTACAAGGTGGGCGATACTATAGATGCTGCTGTTGTGAAGGCTGATAGGCGAAATAAATCGGTGGTTCTGTCCGTTAAGAAGTTGGTAGCCGATAGCGAGCGTAAAGAGGCTAAGGAGTATATGAAAAAGCAGAGCGATGAGGCACAAGGTTTCGGCACTATCTTTGCGGATAAGTTAAAATAAGTCATATAATAAGGGATGAGGTGATTTGTGGCACACACATTGTCGGCGTTAAAGCGGATACGTCAGTCTGAAAAGCGTAGACTGAGAAATAGGTCTGAGAAATCAAAGGTTAGAACGGCTGTCAAGAAATACAGTGCGGCTCTTGCTGATGGCGTGGCAGAGAAAGCGAGCGAAGCATTGACGGGTGGCGTCAGTGCGCTATATCGTGCTGTAACAAAGGGTTTGCTCCATAAGAACAATGCTGCACGCAAAGTTTCGCGTATGGTTAAGAAACTGAATGCTCTTAAAAACGCTTAACTGATTGAGTTATAGTTATGTCTTGGTCTAAGAGGGTAACAGTAGCGTATTACACCATTGAAGCTGCGGAAGAGGACTACTTTTCTAAGTTTTATGATAACGCTGAAACAATGCTCTCTACGGGCAACACCGCTAACAACTTTGAATCTGGCGGGACAAAATATAGCTGGAAGTTGATAGAGAAGGTAGATGTTGACAAGACTGCCACCTATTTTTTTTCCGTTGTGCGTGAGCGTCAGTCTTGGCCCCTCTGGGTGCGTGATGAGGGTGTCTATAATGAGCTGTCGTTGTCGGACGGCACGTTGGGCGACATTGCTTATGGCTTTCTCAATGTGGCAAACAGAGCACTAGTTTGTTTTGCTGCAGGGGCGGGCGGTGCAAGCACTGGGTTTAGGAAACTGTTAGGTCAGTTTAGTGAAGATGGGCTTGTGCGTTTGCTCCCGTATTGTGATGAAGAAGCCTATAACAAGGTGCTGGACTGGGATAACTACAAGCAGTTATCTTTCAGCCTTAGTATGCCCACTGGTAGTGAATTGAGCAGTTTTGAGGCAACCGAAGTGGGGACACTAACTAAGATACTTGGCTATCTAGGCGGGCTAAAAGCTGATATAAAGGTATCAGCGGGCAATAAAGAGCTGCTATCAAACGGCGTAGTAAAGGATATAATTCCAACGCTGATTGAAAATGAGATGTGCAAGTCATTGACGGTATCTGGAAGTTCGTTTGAGAACACCAAACCTGAGCGAATAGACTTAAAGAATGCACAGATAAAATATTCTGAAACGATAGAGATGGACGGCAACTATGTGTCAGAATATTTAGCTAAACAGGTATTGAGCCGTGCAGTGAGTGAGCAGCAAAATCTAATATTTAAGCCGAAGTGATGGAATTGGCAGACATGTATGATTCAGGTTCATATGCTCTAACACAGTCAATCACATAATCAGGCGTGCTAGCCCCTGCGGTTATCCCAATACTTGTAGTTCCGCACAAACTTTCAGCCAGCAACGCACCGTCACATTCATCAGCCGACTCTATATGGAACAC
>BNUJ01000127.1 GCA_025997275.1 Deferribacterales bacterium | reverse complement strand
GGAGGCATTATTATAGTGCCATTACTGAATATAGTCTTTGAGCTTCCTATACACGAAGCTGTAGCTACCTCTCTTGCAATAGTTGTCGCTAATAGTATTATCACATCTAGCAAATATATTGCCAGTGGCTTTGCTAATCTGCGTTTGGGGCTTTTGATTGCCTTATTCAGCATCACAGGCTCTATGCTAGGTGGCACGATTAGCGTAAACGTATCGGGCAGGGTAATATATCTAGTGCTGGGTTCCTCCCAGATAATCACATTGATATTTATGCTCTTAAAGAAACGACTACAAAGAAGCATTATGCCTGACGGGGCAGGAATAATGCCCGCAGAGTATTACGACCCTGCAACTAACAGCATTGTTAAATATAGTCTATATAATATTCCTGTAATACTAGGAATATCAAGCATTGCGGGAGTTCAGTCTGGTATGGTAGGCGTTGGTGGCGGAGTTATAATAGTGCCCGCTATGAACATATTATCAGCTATGCCTATGAAAGCCTCTACCTGTACTAGCACGGTTACTATGGGTTTCACCGCTGCGGGCGGAGCTATAATATACTTTTTAAGTGGCTATACCAGACCTGATATAATGGCGATAATGTTGCCTGCAATACTTATCGGCTCTGCCATATCTATCCGCCTAGTTGGTAAAACTAGCAATGAGACTATCAATAAGGCGTTTATGGTATTTTTATTCGTTGTCGCCTGTCAAATGCTCTATAAGGGCTTTACTGCACAGTAGCAAGCTGTCTAGCGTAGCTTTCAGCCGTCGCAAAGTCTTCGGGCGTATCAACTGAAATAGGAGAGTAGTGGGTTTTTATAACCTTGATTCTCTCCCCGTTCTCTAACGCCCGCAACTGTTCCAGCCGTTCAGCACTTTCAAGTGGGGTAGCGGGCAGGTGGGCATATTTTAATAAAAAGTCTCTGCGGTAGCCGTATATACCGATATGCCGATAGCGAATAGGGTGAACGTTGCCGTCTCTATCGGCAGGTAGTGGCAACCTTGAAAAATATAGTGCATAATCGTTAGCGTCTAGCACAACCTTTACGTGGGCGGGGTTGTTAGCGTCAGCGTCATTTTCAAACGGAACGCATGCGGTAGCCATATTTAGTCTAGGGTTGGTTTCAAGCGTTTCTATCAGCTCGTTTATTAAGGCAGGCGGGATAAATGGCTCATCCCCTTGTACGTTGATAATTATATCCTCGTTTATATCCTTTGCGGCGTAGGCTATCCTGTCTGTGCCAGTCGCGATGTCTGACGGGGTCATAACACTGCGGATGGCTAAATGTGCGGTTGCTTTGATTACCTCGTTATTATCGGTTGCTATGCATACCACATCTGCTCGCGATTGTTTGCACTGCTCTGCTACGCGTGCTATCATCGGAATACCCTCTATTCTAGCAACTATTTTCGCTGGAAAACGTGTTGATGCATACCTAGCTGGGATTATAACAGCACTCATAAATAACACCTCATTTAATATAGACAGTTTAATTACCATATATTATAATTTAATTCAAGGAGATAGCGGATGAATAAAATGATGAGTAAGCTGCCAAATGCTATTATCTATTCATAATATAACTAAACGTTACCGCACATATAACACTCTATTTAGCAGGGATACTGGCTTGGAGTTTATGGCGGTTAACGATGTCTCTTTAGATGTTAAAGAGGGCGTGACATTGGGTATAGTGGGGCAATCAGGTTCTGGAAAAACCACGCTTGCACACATTATGGTAGGGATAATAAAGCCTGATAGCGGAGTAATGCGTTATAACGGCGAACAATATAGTTTGAACAAAAACATTCAGATGGTATTTCAGCACCCCGACACCAGCCTTAATCCACGTTTAACCGTATATTCAATGCTTAAAGATTTACATATAAACAGAACGGAAGCGACACACCTTATGGACATTATAGGGCTTGACAGCTCATACCTGTCCCGCTACCCATCGCAAATGTCTGGCGGAGAAAAACAACGCGTTTCCATTGCACGGGCACTTGCCCTGCACCCTAAGTTGATAATTGCTGACGAACCAGTCTCAAGCCTAGATGTATCAGTTCAAGCACAGATATTAAACCTGATTAAACGGCTGAAGACGGAGTTAAATGTTACGTTCGTGCTCATATCTCACGAACTAGCTGTAGTGTCATGGCTGTGCGACGAGGTCGCTGTCATGCACAAAGGGTGCATAGTAGAACAGGGAAAAGTTGAATACGTGTTAAATAATCCACAAGATAGCTATACCAGAGAACTGCTCGCTACTTCAGCCTTAACCTAACTATTTATTATTTACCCAGTCCAGCATATACTCCATTAGAATAACTCCCGCATTTCCTGTCCAGCCGATAAAGCTAGCATTAGCCTCCGTGAGGGGGCTTTGTTTTAATGGAACTTATGGAACGGGTAAGGGAGGATAAAAAAGCAGGTTTTACCTTGTTTTTTTATAAGATGTTTGCTATAATATAGAGCATGATACATAGAATATATATAGACACTTCGGTTGTTGGTGGCTACTTTGATGACGAATTTAAGCTGGAAACGCAAGCATTGTTTGAGCGACTCAAAAATAGCTATGAAAACGACTAATAACACTAAACAATTTGATTGCATTCAGGTAAAGAATGAGGTGCAAGCCCAAGTGCTCGCAGAAACAAGTGGGATGTCCACGCCTGAGTTGCTAGAGTATTTTAACCATAACAAAACCAACGTGGAACAGGTGGGTTGATAGCCTTAACCTAACTATTATTTACCCAATCCAGCATATATTTCATTAGAATAACTCCCGCTCTTGTGGTAGGGAGTTGTCGCGTTCTAGCTCAAAATCAGGGCAGGGTTCAAACGTTGCAAAAAACTCCCGCCATGACATAGCAGGTTTGGGTGAGATAATCAGTCGCCCATCTTCCTTTGATATATAGACTTCGTTGGTGTCAACACGGAACTTTTTCGGCAGACGGATTGCCTGAGAGCTGCCACTCATAAACACCTTTGCCGTTGCATTTGCCATCGCCATAAAACACCCCCCATAAATCTAATAATATTCTTGTTGATATATGTCAATAGTATATACCATTATTTTTGCCTGTCAACACTAATCAGGGCAATTACGCACTTACTGAATAAAACAGATAAATTATGCTTGACGAAAGCACGTCAAATATGCTCCTGTAATAGCTCATAAGCCAATAAAAAACTTTGTAAATTTAATCAAGGTTATTTTGACACGTTATTTCCCCTT
>BNUJ01000126.1 GCA_025997275.1 Deferribacterales bacterium | reverse complement strand
TGTATAAAGGGACGCCTTACGAGATGGAGGTAATTGGAACAGCTGACAACGTGAACTCGTTCACTCCTAAGCAGTTGAAAGATTACTACGCGAGCCACTACCACCCGCATAATATGACGCTAGTTATAGTGGGGGATGCGACCAGCGCACAGGTGCGCAAACTAGCTGCGAAATACTTCTCTGTTGCTAGTAAGCTGAACCCTAGTGCTGGCTATTTGGGCGAATGGACACCTGCCATAAAACATATAAAAGAACCTAAAGCTAAGTTTGATAAAGTATATAAGCGTGATGTGGCGCAAGACTATGTAGTGATTGCCTATCCTGTGAATGCTATCTCTAAAGATACGCCAATCTACGATGTTCTGTCAGAGATGCTTGCTGGTGGCGAATATTCGTTGCTGAACCAGCGGCTGAAATACGACAAAGGGCTTGTTTCTTACGTATCGGCTGGCGATATGCTACATAAGCGTGCGGGGGCATATCTAGTACACTTCACCACTAAAACTGGGGAATCTAGCAAGGCGTATAAAGAGTTGAACGGGCTATTATTTAATTTATCTCATGAGCTAAAGGCTGATGAGCTTGAAAAGGCAAAAAAGCGTTTGAAAGCCGATATGGTATTTGTGCGGGAGCATGCAGGCAGGCTTGCAGGTGAAATTGGCTACTCTTATACGCTTGATATGAAGGACTATTACAACACGTACAGCAAAAGGGTTGATGCTATTTCGTTAGCGGACGTTAAGAAACTAGCGGAGAGCATGTTTACTACGTCTCCGCTAGTGTATGCTACATTGCCGAAATAGGTTATGAGGGTGGCTATTTATGAGACAGATTGCTCATTGGTGTAATGATGCACGTCATCGTGCGCTGATAACAGAATTCTGCAGTCAGGAGCGGATAGAACCCGTTGATTTTCGTGAAACAAGCGAAATCAGTGGGCAGTGTGCCGTGTTTATCACCGATGATAAGGCTAAATTGCAGGAGTTCGCAAGCCTTGATATTCATAGATGCCTGATAGGGGACGAGCGTCTTAATCATGCGTATTTCACTATCAACAAGCATTTCAGTTTTCGTAGCCTGCGGTTGCTACTAAATAACATCTATCACGGCACTATAATCTGGAATGTGACGGATGGCGTTATGCTAGATTCGTTCAGGCATGATGTGGTCACTGGCAATCGCTACTATGATGTAGAGCAGATAGTGTGCCAGCTCACGGTTGAGTTGCTGGCATATTGCAGTTTCGCTGATGTAGAGACGATTAGGCTGGGTTTTTCCGAAATGCTCACAAATGCGATAGAACACGGCAACCTTGCCATTACTGAAGAGGAAAAATTCGCGCACACTGAGGCGGGGGACTACCTGCAGTTTGTAGATGAGCGATTGAAAGACCCGCGATATATTGGCAGAAAAGTCTATATAACTATGGAGTTCAAAGAGTTAGAGCTTACCTTAACCATCAGAGACGATGGGGATGGCTTTGATGCGAAAAACGTTCAAAGCCGCCCGCAAGACAACCTGCTACTCCTCTACGGCAGGGGGATAATAATAGCGAAAAGTTTCTTTGACGAAGTTACGCACAGCGAAAAAGGTAATGTAGTGACGTTGAGGAAGAAATTTTAATTGCCCACTATTTTAGTGGGACTAGTATATTTTTATCTTGACAGCCTATTTTTTTTATATATAATCCTACTATTCATATATGAATAATATATCTATATTGGAGGATATTGATTATGGCTGTATTCAAAAGTTTTACCGACCTTGTAGGAAAGACTCAGCTGTTGGAAGTGGTGCGTTACTCAAAGAAACATGGCTTGAATGCTAAGGTTTTAGTCAAACTTGAGTATTTTAACCCTGCTGGTAGCGTGAAAGACCGCATAGCTAAAGCTATGCTTGATGATGCTGAAAAGAAGGGGGCATTGAAACCCGACAGTATTATTATTGAACCTACTAGTGGCAACACTGGTATAGGGCTTGCTGCTGTGGCTGCATCGCGTGGATACAAAGTAATATTAACTATGCCTGATACGATGAGCGTTGAACGCCGCAACCTGCTGAAAGCCTATGGTGCTGAGCTAGTCCTGACGGAAGGCGCAAAGGGGATGAAAGGAGCTATTGCTAAGGCTGAGGAGCTTGGAGCTAGCACACCTAATAGCTTTATCCCAGCGCAGTTTTCAAACCCAGCAAACCCTGCTGTTCACTTCGCTACAACTGGACCTGAAATATGGGAAGATACTGGTGGCAAGGTTGACATATTTGTTTCTGGAACGGGCACGGGCGGCACAATTACTGGTGCGGGCGGGTACTTAAAATCTAAAAATCCTAATATAAAGCTTGTAGCCGTAGAGCCTGCTGATTCTCCGGTGCTGTCAGAGGGTAGGGCTGGTCCGCACAAGATACAAGGGATTGGACCGGGTTTTGTTCCTGACGTGTTAGATACGAAGATATATAGCGAGGTTATCACCGTTAAAAACGAAGATGCTTTTGAGGCAGGGCGTGAAATAGCTCGCGTAGAGGGCATACTCGTAGGCATCTCATCTGGTGCAGCGCTACATGCAGCAGCACAACTGGCTAAACGCCCAGAAAATGCTGGCAAGACGATAGTAGCAATACTGCCGGACACGGGCGAACGCTATCTGTCAACAGCAATGTTTGCAAATGCCTAATATGGTTAAAAGCTAGAAACTATAGTTTATCCATAGTGCCCTCCCTCACGGGGAGGGCTTTTTGTGTCAGTTGGCAGCAAAGGCAGCGCAACAGGATGTTGCAAGACGAGCGCAAGACGAGCCGATGAAATCGGCGACTGAATTGCGTAGCGGCGTATCGCAGGCGGGATTTATTTCCGCCGAGAATAAAGACGCGTATGCGTAGTCGGCACAGGACGTGCCGACGGAGCTATAACAAGGGGAGGGCTTTTTGTGTCAGTTGGCAGCAAAGACAGCGCAACAGGATGTTGCAAGACGAGCCGATGAAATCGGCGACTGAGCTATAATTTAGGTGGTTTTGGCTCAAAATACTGGCAGGGGACGCCAGAGCTTTGCAGCACTGTCATTGAGGGGAGCATTCGTGACCTGAAGCCTAGTGCCTGACAGCCGTAAGGCATACTCCGCACCATTTTGAGAATGCCGCGCCGACAAAATCGCCACGTCTCCTGAACTACTGGTAACGTCTATACGCAGCTGTGCATTTCTATAACTGCTACGCATAGTCAATACGCAAAATAGCACCGCTATAACCAGCGACATCGCTACTGCAAAACTTATCTTACCCCTAATTTTATCCATAGACAAACCCCCAGCACCTGTGC
>BNUJ01000125.1 GCA_025997275.1 Deferribacterales bacterium | reverse complement strand
TCTGCTCTTGCAGATACACGATGAACTATTGTTTGAGGTAAAGAATGGGCAGGAGGCTGATTTTATCACAGCTAGCAAGCGTGAGATGGAGTTGGCTTTTCCGCTGAATGTGCCTTTGGAGGTCAATGTAGGAACGGGCGATAACTGGGGGAGCTTAAAATGACTGGGAAGGTCATAAATGTGTTGCGTGAGAACAAGCAGTTGAAAGACGAGCTTGCGCAAATGCTTGTAATAGCGAAAGAGAACGAGGACAAACAAAAGGGGTTCCAGCTGGTTGAAAATGCGTTTCTGTTGGCGGAGTCTTGGCGAGACATAGACAATAAAGCTCTTGCTTATTTAGAAGAAATTTTTAACTTTGACAGGGTAGTTTTGTTTGTAGATGAGGCACTTTTGACGTTTCCAGAGAAGCTGGAACGGATTGTTGGTGTGGACAAAAGTGTCTTAAAATATGCTTTTGTGGAAAAACGTCCGTATTTTGGCTCCTACTTAGAGGGGTTGATTAGCGATTTCCGCATAGCGGACGATATCGGCTCTTATCTGACAGCACCTATTATTAGCAATGACAAGATAATAGCAAGCCTTAACCTATATAGTAGCGATGTAGCGAAACTATCTGAGGGGGGCAATACTGATTTTATAAGACAGCTTTCTTTTAAGATTGCTATTGTGCTGATGCGGCATATTGCGGGTGAAGCTATTGCCAGCGTTAAGACATCTAAGGCTAACGTTAATAATGATTATCTCACAGGACTATACAGCAGAGCGGTGCTTGCAGATAAGCTACAAGGATATATTGACAGGTTAAAGACATCTGGCACACCATTTACATTTATCTTGCTTGATATAGACAACTTTCGTAATGTGAATGACAAGCTGGGACATATGCAAGGGGATGAGATTTTAAGGTCAGTGGCTATGGCTATTGCGGGGGTGTTGCCTGTGCGGGACGTGCTTGGCAGGTTTGGCGGGGACGAGTTCTTTATAATAACTGGCAAAACCAACGAGGTTGCACTGCAAAAAATCTTTTCAGCAATAAAAATAGCGTTGAATGAGGTTTTTGCTGAAATTGATATATTTCCATTAGCGGGCGTATCTGGTGGCTATAACATTATAACAAAAGAAGCTTACCTATCAGAGCCTAGTATGACGGCTACCGATGTGCTGTCTGCCGTTATGCGCGGGGCAGATAATGCGCTCCATTGTGGCAAGCTCAAGGGGAAAGGCACTCTTATGGCGGCTAAATTAGCGAGGCATTATCAGACATCAGCCGACCTCTTTACACTACATGAAGATATCAGCGTTGACAGCACCCCTATATGAAACGGCTAGTAGTCTTAATCTACACAATATTTGCACTTTCAGCAGAAATAGTCATCGGAGCTTCTGCCCCCAATGCGGGAGCATATAGCTACGAGGAGAAGCTGGGGCAGATGTTTATGTTCGGCTTTCGTGGTGGTGGAGCTACCACTGCAAAATATGCTGCCGATTATAGGCAGTTCCTAAAATTCGTCCAAACTGGAGGTCTCGGCGGAGTCGTTCTGTTTAATAAAGACGTGACCGATAATAGCTCAGTCCGCAATATATATAATGCAGTGCAGCTTGATAAGCTCACTAGGACGTTGCAGAATGCGTCTCCATTGCCGCTACTTGTAGCGATTGACCAGGAGGGGGGGGGCGTCAACAGGCTGAAAAAGGAGCGGGGATTCTTTGAGCTTCCCTCACCTGCACAACTGGGCGAGTTGAAAACTGATGATGTCTATCAGATGTCGTTTATACAGGGGAAATCGCTCTCAAAGCTCGGCATTAACGTTAACTTTGCCCCATCGCTAGACGTGAACATCAATAAAAACAACCCTATAATAGGCGCATTAGGGCGTTCGTTCAGTGCGGACTATAACGTGGTAATAACACAGGCGGGAGCTTTTGCTAGAGGGATGTTAGCGGCGGGAGTAGTTCCGTGTTTTAAGCATTTCCCTGGACATGGTAGCTCTCAAGGGGACAGCCACAAGGGGTTGACAGACATCACCGCCACTTGGACTGATGTAGAGTTAGAGCCATATCGCGCACTGCTAAAAGATATAAACCCTGCACTTGTGATGACTTCGCATTTATTTAATGAGAAGCTTGATAGCAAGTATCCTGCTAGCTTGTCTAATGCAATTGTTACGAAGCTATTGCGTGAAAAGCTGGGCTTTAACGGCGTTATCATCAGCGATGATTTGCAGATGGGGGCAATCACTGATAACTATAGTTTAGAGGAGACGCTCCTATTAGCGATAAATGCTGGCAATGACATGTTATTATTCGGCAATAATTTAAGCTACGATAGAGATTTATACGGCAAGGTATGGCAGGCTGCCTTGAAGCTATACCATGATGGGAAGATTACAGAGCAGCGTATAGATGAGTCGTTCGTCCGTATAATTAACCTTAAACAGAGCATAGACTATGCACACTAAGCGATTGTTGTTGTTCCTTGCGTTGTCGCTGGTGTTGCATCTACTGCTATTTCTGCTTATAAGGCAGTTTAATGGCAGTCCGCAGTCAGCAGAGGCAACCAAAGTATCAATAATATCAAAAGGGGAGCTTTCACGTCAGTCGGGCAGTAGCAAGGCTATAAAGCCTAAACGATATTCGTCTAGTGCACCGCCCGTGCCTTATAATTTTAGCGATATGTTAAGGGAGCGCGGGGACAGGCGGACAGACGAAGTAGGACCTAATATGAACGTTGACAGGATTGTGCGGGACTACCTAGACAATCACCCGTCTGATGACGAAGGGGCGTCTTTTAACAATATATCTGATAAATACTATGCGTATTTTTACAAGTTTGCTCAGTCGCTTTATTCTGTCTGGCAGTATCCGCCGCAGTCGGCTGAGCGTGGCGAAACGGGGATTGTGCGGGTCAAGTTCTCCATATTAAAGGATGGTAGAATAGTCAATATAAGCGTAGTGGAATCCAGCGGCTATGCTGCACTTGACAGAGAGGTTCTGCGAACACTGAAAACTATGAACAATGTGCCACTGCCCGTAGCTTATGAAAAAAACAGCCTAGACGTAAACGGCTATTTTATCTATAGCCGTAGCGGAGATTATAGATTGTATTAGCGACCAATCAACACGTAATTAGAATTTTATCAGCTGCATTATTGTTTGTGGCAGGGCGTTAGTTTGCGAGAGCAAGTTTGTTTGTGTGGTCATTAGTAGTTGTTTTTTTGCTAGGTCAGCGGAAGCCTCTGCGAAGTCTAGGTCTCTTATCTGAGATTCAGCAGATATTGTGTTTTGCTGTGTAGTGTTAAGTGTTCTTATA
>BNUJ01000124.1 GCA_025997275.1 Deferribacterales bacterium | reverse complement strand
CACAGCAAAACACAATATCTGCTGAATCTCAGATAAGAGACCTAGACTTCGCAGAGGCTTCCGCTGACCTAGCAAAAAAACAACTACTAATGACCACACAAACAAACCTGCTCTCGCAAACTAACGCACTGCCACAAACAATAATGCAACTGATAAAATTCTGATGTGATGCCACAGTTAAAATGCCCCTATTTAAGTGAGGGGCATTTTAACTTGTGCAATTACATACTCATTAAATCCATTGACAAAACAATTTTCTGTGTATAAAATCGGCATGAGGATGTTTATGAAATATGCCAAGATGACGGGTAGTGGCAACGACTTCATTATCGTTAATAATATGGATAGGCGGCTAAATGTCGCAGATATTGCCCCTCTGGTGCCTAAAATATGCGCTAGGGGCGTATCTATAGGAGCAGACGGCTTTTTTATGATAGAGCCAGCTGACACAAAAGACGTTGACTTCAAATGGCATTTTTATAATTCAGATGGCACAACTGGCGAGATGTGTGGCAATGGCAGTCGCTGTGTAGCGCGCTTTGTCCACAGACTAGGCTATGTTGGTAAAAATATGCGTTTCCTCACTGGCGCGGGCGTGATAGCCGCAGAAATTATTGATGAAACCCACGTTAAAGTTCAACTGACAACCCCCCATAGTTTAGTTATAGATAAAACATTAGACGCAGGTAGCAGGCAGATTAAATACTCTTATGTTAACACAGGCGTGCCACATGCCGTATTGTTTGTAGATGATGTAGAAAGTGCCGATGTAGCAGGGCTTGGCAGGCTTTTACGCTATCACAGCGCATTTGCCCCAGCGGGTGCTAATGTTGACTTTGTAAAGATGGTGGCACCGGATATCCTACGTATGCGGACTTACGAACGCGGAGTTGAAGGAGAAACGCTTGCTTGTGGCACTGGAGCAGTGGCAAGTGCACTAATTGCGATAGAAAAGGGGCTTGTGAAGTCGCCTGTGCATATTAAAACGAGTGGCAACATTGATATGAATGTTTATATGGTGAATGGCACACCCTATCTGGAGGGGGAAGCAAGGCTCTTGTCAGAGGGGGAGATGTTTAGTGAGGCTATGAAATACTAATTTACTAGATTAGTGGGAGGCGACTATGTTTAAGGGCAGTATAACGGCACTGGTGACACCTTTCAAGAAAGATGGAGAGGTTGATGAAAAGGCTTTAGAGCGGCTAGTTGAATTTCAAATATCAGAGGGCACGGATGTAATACTGCCGTGTGGCACGACCGGCGAATCCGCCACTATGGAGCATAAAGAAGAAATCTACATCACCAAACGTGTCATTGAGATGGTTAATAAACGTGTGCCTGTTATCGCAGGTGCGGGTTCAAACGACACAAAGGTGTCCATTCACTTGGCTGAAGCTGCCAAAAAGAACGGAGCAGACGGCGCACTACTGGTTACCCCATATTACAATAAACCTACGCAGGAGGGGATGTATCAGCACTTTAAGGCTGCGGCGGAAGCGGTGAATATCCCAATAGTGATGTATAATGTGCCCGGTCGCACGGGCGTGAATATGGCACCCGAGACGGTTGTTCGTTTAAGCAAAATTTCAAATATAGTAGCGGTCAAAGAGGCAAGTGGCACGGTTGATAACACTATGCAGATACTTCACGATGCGCCCGATTTCACAGTGTTATCGGGTGATGATGCGCTAACCTATCCACTAATGGCATTAGGGGCAAAGGGGATTATATCGGTAGCGTCTAACATTATACCGAGAGGGGTATCGGAGCTTGCCGCTGCTATATTTGAAATTTTGCTTAAACGAACAACCGTCTCGGGTGCCATATTCACGCCCGTGCGACCGGGCACATTATACATCACTATTGGGATATTCACCGCTTCCGCCGCAGCCTTAAAGTGCTGATACATCCCCTCCTGCGTAGGTTTATTGTAATATGGGGTAACCAGTAGTGCGCCGTCTGCTCCGTTCTTTTTGGCAGCTTCAGCCAAGTGAATGGACACCTTTGTGTCGTTTGAACCCGCACCTGCGATAACAGGCACACGTTTATTAACCATCTCAATGACACGTTTGGTGATGTAGATTTCTTCTTTATGCTCCATAGTGGCGGATTCGCCGGTCGTGCCACACGGCAGTATTACATCCGTGCCCTCTGATATTTGAAATTCAACTAGCCGCTCTAAAGCCTTTTCATCAACCTCTCCATCTTTCTTGAAAGGTGTCACCAGTGCCGTTATACTGCCCTTAAACATAGTCGCCTCCCACTAATCTAGTAAATTAGTATTTCATAGCCTCACTAAACATCTCCCCCTCTGACAAGAGCCTTGCTTCCCCCTCCAGATAGGGTGTGCCATTCACCATATAAACATTCATATCAATGTTGCCACTCGTTTTAATATGCACAGGCGACTTCACAAGCCCCTTTTCTATCGCAATTAGTGCACTTGCCACTGCTCCAGTGCCACAAGCAAGCGTTTCTCCTTCAACTCCGCGTTCGTAAGTCCGCATACGTAGGATATCCGGTGCCACCATCTTTACAAAGTCAACATTAGCACCCGCTGGGGCAAATGCGCTGTGATAGCGTAAAAGCCTGCCAAGCCCTGCTACATCGGCACTTTCTACATCATCTACAAACAATACGGCATGTGGCACGCCTGTGTTAACATAAGAGTATTTAATCTGCCTGCTACCTGCGTCTAATGTTTTATCTATAACTAAACTATGGGGGGTTGTCAGTTGAACTTTAACGTGGGTTTCATCAATAATTTCTGCGGCTATCACGCCCGCGCCAGTGAGGAAACGCATATTTTTACCAACATAGCCTAGTCTGTGGACAAAGCGCGCTACACAGCGACTGCCATTGCCACACATCTCGCCAGTTGTGCCATCTGAATTATAAAAATGCCATTTGAAGTCAACGTCTTTTGTGTCAGCTGGCTCTATCATAAAAAAGCCGTCTGCTCCTATAGATACGCCCCTAGCGCATATTTTAGGCACCAGAGGGGCAATATCTGCGACATTTAGCCGCCTATCCATATTATTAACGATAATGAAGTCGTTGCCACTACCCGTCATCTTGGCATATTTCATAAACATCCTCATGCCGATTTTATACACAGAAAATTGTTTTGTCAATGGATTTAATGAGTATGTAATTGCACAAGTTAAAATGCCCCTCACTTAAATAGGGGCATTTTAACTGTGGCATCACATCAGAATTTTATCAGTTGCATTATTGTTTGTGGCAGGGCGTTAGTTTGCGAGAGCAGGTTTGTTTGTGTGGTCATTAGTAGTTGTTTTTTTGCTAGGTCAGCGGAAGCCTCTGCGAAGTCTAGGTCTCTTATCTGAGATTCAGCAGATATTGTGTTTTGCTGTG
>BNUJ01000123.1 GCA_025997275.1 Deferribacterales bacterium | reverse complement strand
GGGTGGGGGGGGGGGGTGGGGGGGGGGAGGAGGGGGGGGGGGGGAGGGAGAGGGGCGTGGTCTAACTTCAACGTTACTTTGCCAACGCGAGTTGCGCCAAGTGTTGATAGAGCTATTTTGAGCAAATATCCACCCCTGCCAGACAGCTTTCTACCGCTATTTATTAGCCTAACCACTATATCAATATTGCTCTTATACCTATTCTTTTATAAAGACGCTTACATGCGTATTAAAAGCTGTCCTAATTGGGCACTTCTAGCCCTAACCATAGCTTTACAACTAGGGATAATCGCCTACTACAATACACAGAAAACAAGCATATTTAAGGATGAAATACTAGCTTTTTGGGCTGCTAATGGCATTGCGTCTAGCGAGCTTTCACTATTTGATACGTGGCAAATAGGTAGCTACTACCTTGAATATCTGAGCGCACAGACATCAGAGATGAACCTGTCATACCTGTTTAACTTGGCATTCTCCCATTCATTGCAGACTATTCAGGAGTGGACACCAACCTTTTACCATATACAATTACACCTTGTGTCATCACTCTTTCCTGACACGTTTAGTTTATGGCTTGGTGTTGCTGTAAATATGTTTTGGTTTGTGGGTGTTTGTATTGTGCTATGGCGTCTATCAGCATTACTGCTACCCGATAAGCTACTGGCTATCCTCCCCGTGCTACTTTATGGTTTTAGCCACATTGCAATCATAACCGTAACATACGTCAAACAATATTGTGTAGTGGCATTCTTCTGCACAGCACTAGTCTATCTAGCGGTATATCTGACTAAACAGGCAAAAGTTAGTGGCAGGTATTATATAGCACTAGGCGCCGTGTTCTTTTTAGGTGCTTATTCTCACCTATACTTTATTATATGGTGCGCTTCTGTTGCAGGACTAATACTCATCTATCTATTAAAAGCTAAAAGATTCTCTGAAATTAAACGGTGTATTGTTACCGCACTTGTGAGTGCTGGCTTGTTTCTTTTGGCATACCCGCAAATTTTTAGTGTAATTTCTGTAGGACGCACTAAATCTATGTTTATGCCTCATCTGTTAGGCTACATTAGGGATATAAACACTTCTTTTCTTGCGGGCACACTCCCCGTTTTGGCATTTGCAGTAGTGGCTATGTTTATATTAGCAGTTCATAAACGGCGATTGAGTGATTTGCAACTTTTAGGTTGTCTGTTTTTAGCTGTTTGTTGTTACATACTAACAATTTCTTATTTCGGCACCCCGTGGCACGGTGTTAGATATATCTTTCCAATTATGCCTGTAGTAAGCCTGTTTGTAATCTCTGCTCTATTCATTGCTAGCGAGGGCATTATACTGCCTCGCAACTTGCTTGCGGGCTGTCTGTTTGTTCTAACGCTTATTGTTGCTATCGGCAAGGAGAAACCATTTATTGATATACCAGACGCAGGAGCGTCTGCCAATGGATACTACAACGTGCCATGCATTGCATTTATCGGCAACGATGAGATGGGCATACACAGAACAATACACCATATTATGAAGTTTGATAGCGGGATAATATTCAAACTAGACCAACAAAATTGGGATAAAAATTATGAAAAGTTAGCTAGTGCCATTAAGGAAGCAAACTCTGACAGGCTTGTTATCTTTAATATCCCTGCACCTCACGAAAACTTTGATGCACTCATAGAACAGTTCGTGCTGAAACAGGGTTATACCAGCGATACTCCACTCGGCAACCACCTATACCTATTCTCGCGCTAGCTATTATAATTTAACTTTTTAGTAGCTCCTGCCGATAATGGCAGATATAAGCAGAGGTGCTAAATGTATCAAGAGGTCATCACAGAGCCACTAGAAGCGAAACAGCAATCTTTTCTGAAACAACAGTCTTTTGAAGACACTGTGCGTGAGTTATCGCACAAGTTTGCTACTAAACAGTATAACGGCAAGCGTTATAGGTATTCCGGTATGAGCGATAGTGAGGTGGAGTGTATGGCACTAGAACGACTACCTAGGGAAGCTATATCTATTGATAACGCCCGCCTATATATGTCAATATTTCGCAAGTTGCATGATATTCTAAACTCCAGCGTTAATATAGGCGAAGCTACAGGCTACGGCGCAGACAAGCTATCATTTATGCTTGACTACATAGAACAGAACGCATCTCAAAATATCACTCCAGAGCTGTTGATTATGGGTTCACGTGGGCTAGAACTAGCTGAGCGTGAAAGACGTGGCATTCATGATACGCACTTGCACGACCTAATGATGATGGATGGAGACGATGACAGGGAAAACGCCGATAGGCTATTGCGCTATTATGAAAAAAATGAAGAAACTGGCAAACATAGGGCATTGCGCGGTGAAATATACGCAATGGATATGTTGCTCCCATCAGAATGTTACTAACGGCAACTTTGATTTGGGAATATGGTGTCATTTTCAGTTCCCTTTTGTTCTGTGGTTGATACAAAAAAAGGGCGATTCCATAAAAGAATCTCCCTTCGGTTATATTCTAAATCAAGGAAAAACAATAGCAATAGGAAGTATGTCGGAAATGCCACAGAGCCTACTAGAAAAAAGATGCTATATTTCTAGTAGAAAAAACTATACTTTTTTCTGCTAAATACTGCTGGACTTTCTACAAAAAATATACTATATTTGTAGAAATCGGCAAGGGTCAGATAGTCCTTTTTGATTTGGGGATATGGTGTCATTTTCAGTTCCCTTTTGTTCTGTGGTTGATACAAAAAAGAGCGATTCCATAAAAGAATCTCCCTTCGGTTATATTCTAAATCAAGTAAAAATAATAGCAATAGGAACTGAATCAAAAGCGCAAAATCCATACAAACAGGAAATTAGCAAAATAATTCTGTATTTCTCCGCTGGACTTTCTAGAAAAAATATAGTATATTTCTAGTAAATGAAAGGGTATAAATATGGCTCAAACGGCTAAAATCCGCATATTTGATAGGATTCAGTATAGGGGGAAAAACTGGGTATTTTCCGCCTTTGATTTCACAAAAGATTTTAAGCGGTGGGAAATTGACCAGACTTTGCGTGAGTTGGAGCGGGAAGAAAAAATTGCACGCATTCTTCCCGGACTTTACTATTATCCGTCGTATAGCACGCTTTTGCAGGAAATAGTTGCGCCGGATATACAGCGGGTCGCGTATGCGCTTGCCCGCAAATATAACTGGACGATTTTCCCCGAAGGCAATACCGCGCTGAATTATCTGAATCTTTCAACGCAGGTACCGGCGCGCTATATTTTTATTTCCAGCGGAAGCCCGCGAAAATACAAAATCGGAAACACCACGCTTGAATTCCGCCATAGGATGTTGCGCGAAAGCGTCATAGGCAACGAGCAGGCAAACCTTGTAATCCAAGCGCTGAAATCGCTGGGCAAGA
>BNUJ01000122.1 GCA_025997275.1 Deferribacterales bacterium | reverse complement strand
TGCGACTTCTTCTCTTCGGTAAGGTCTGTCATATAGTCGCTGCGCTCTTTTTCGCTAATATCCTCAGTCTTTATCTTGCTAACGATGGTGTTATACATCGTAATAAAACTAGCTATCGCCTTAATTGCAGGCTCTGTATCAACGGTTACATGTATTGCCGTAGTGCCTATTGATGAAAGGGATATCTCCATACCATCCACTACGTCGTCTATTTCATTTGTATCACGATGGTAGCGCTGCCCATTGATTTCTATTATGGATTGTGTCCCCGCCGTTCCCATATATGTAGGCTCAACAGGGTTAGACAAGAAACCCATTATCCTTAGAATTGTAGAGGTGTCATTTTCGTTGCCGAATTTTATACGGTCAACACCACTAGTGGACGTGATAACGAACTTATCCCTTACGCTGTCATAAGATATGTTCACATTTGCACCAGACTTATTTATCTTGCCCATTAACCCGTCTATGGTATCAAGCGAATCAAAGTAGATTGGAACATCGTTTATGGTAAACACTCCCGTTTGTATAGCGGCAGATAGCGTAAAACCTGCTTCAACAACTTTATATGATGTGATTAGCGTGCCAGAATCTGCACCTAACACCTTAGACGCCCCCTGTACCACCGTAAGCCCAAACACCTCAAAAAACCTGCTGGTATCGCTCGCAACACCAGTATCTATTGTAGATGAGCCATTATTTTTATTCTTCATAGAGAATGAGTTTGTGCCACTGTCGTATGTCATTACAACACCAGCATTAGAGCCGTTTACAATACCCATTAACCCGTTTGCCGTCAATTGTGAATATTGCGATAGGTCTATGCGAACGCCATTTATGGTCACAATCCCCTGTATGGCAGCGGTAGTAGTGGCATCTAGTATATTAGACAGATTGGCTGCGCTTGTGAAGTTTGCGCCGCTACTTGTCATAGGCATACTCAGTGTACTCACGTCAACACCTATTACTTGGGTAGGACGTGCCTGCCTCGCAATCATACTAGCATCATAATGGATGTTATAGGTGCCAGTGCTGATGCCCGCAGTTGAAAAGCTCATATTCGTGCCATATATGACGCCTGAATATATGCTTTCCATCTTCTCCTGCAATAGCGCGCCGGTATTGGCACTAGTTGGCTCATTAGGAGCCATCTGATATTTCATAATCTCGGTGGTGTGCGTAATAGTTGGCTGTGCACTAGTAAAGCCGAGTGCAGCAGCAATACTACCCTCATAATTCGCAACAGAAGACACGCCAACTATACTTACATCCCTATCCGACACATTATAAATAGCCGTTTGCCAACGTGTCGCATACGATGCAGGACTACCACCAGTCGCAACCGTCATAAGGTCTGCCCTGAAAGCAAGGTATTCTACGGTGGATGTACCCAACTGTCTGTTTAGCTCACCGTTGACTAGCTCCTCCAGTATAGACATAAAATGGTTGACGTCCACAATATAAGGCATACCTGAACCGTCTACAGGAAACAAGTTGTTGCTATACATTAGCCCTAGATACGTATTTAAGTCTAAGTTGATATTATAGCCAGTAGCACCATCCACGCTGATATTGAATGAGATATTTTGCCCCGCAATCCAGTCTATGGCAGTCAACATATAGGTAGTATCCTGCTCTGCGGGTCTAACTAGTGTAGTGCCAGCCTCAAGAGTGGAGCCAGCTGGGATAGTGAGCGTTGTTCCTAATGTTGTTCCATTGGCAAGCGTAGAACCTGCGGTTATGATAACATCGTTCGCAAGCAAGCCCGCTGGAGTTACATTTAGAGACGCACCCGAAAGGCTGGCAACTGGCGTTGAATATGCAGGAAAACTGCCAGCAGACCTATTGATAGTAACACTTGTTGCAAGTGCCCCTGCTGGCAAATTCAAATCAGTAGAAACCGTCACTGAAGCCCCTAATATAACACCCGCTGGCAAAGTACTGCCAGCAGAGATAGTCGCAGCACTATACAACGCAACATCACGCGATAGCGTCGTCCCCGCTGTGATGGTTACAATTGTATTTGTTATGAAGTCAATAGGCAAAACCGCCGAGTTGACTAAAGATGCACCCGCAGAAACAGAAATGGTGCTCGTAAGCGTCACGCCCGCTGATAATATCGTGCCATCATCAAAATCTATCTGGCTTGCAGGAGTATAGCCCGTTGGGAAGATTAGCGTATTATCAGTTACCTCCCCAGCTGGCACAGACGTACCCGCAGGATACATCATGATGGTTGATATATTCATAGGCAGTGTCATTCCAGAAGAAAAAATTGTGCCAGTCGGTATTGCTACGCTACCGTTCACCGTTACAGCCGTAGAGAGCAACCCAGCCGGCAGATACTGACTCACACTAACAGTGACAGGTGCAGAGAGCACCGTGCCCGCGACAAGCGTAGTGCCAGCGGCTAATGTAGCGCCTGCAGCAACGGTGTTAGATGCACCAATGGTTGTGCCTATCGGCATTATCAATTCATCTGCAAGCTGCAATGATTGCGGTAGCAGACCAGAAAGCGTCTCGGTGGTGGTGACGACTGTGGCTGTTGCAAAGGTAAGCCCAACTGGGAGCGTATCGCCAGCTGAAAATGTTATTGCCGATACTAGCGTTCCCACAGGAATAGCTGTGCCAGCAGTGAACGACTGATTAGTAACAACCGTTAGCGGTGCAGGTAAATTGGTCCCTGCTGGAATAGTATCCCCACTATTAAAAGCTACAGGGGCAGACAACGTTATATCTGTCGGCAAAAGCGTACCCGCTGGTAGGGTCACGCTAGAAGATGGGGTAAAGTCAATGGGCAGGACCGCGGAGTTGACTAAAGACGCACCCGCAGAAACAGAAATGGTGCTCGTAAGCGTCACGCCTGCTGATAATATCGTGCCGTTATCAAAATCTATCTGGCTTGCAGGAGTATAGCCTGTTGGAAAATTTAACACAGCAACAGTTGTCGCCCCAGCTGGTATAGTCATGCCCGCAGAAAGCGTGTCAGTAGTTGATATTGCCTTAGAGATTGTCATACCAGCAGAAAATATAGTGCCACTCGGTATTGACACAGCACTTCTCACCGTCACAGCGGCGGTGAGAAGTCCAGCTGGTAGATTTTCGTTAGTGCTGACAACTGCATTGTAAGGCAACACTGTGCCTGCCGCTATACCTGTGCCTGCTGGCACCGTAGCAGGGGCGTTTATAGTAATGGCACTAGGGATAGCCCCAGTTAGCGTGTATCTAATGTTTGCTGTCACAGGCGTGGCAAAGTTCGTGCCTGCAGGAATAGTGCTACCGGAAAATAGTGTAAATGCTGCTGTCAGAGTGTAGCCAGTAGCTATGGTGGCAGGAACTAACACCGTGATTGGGCTTGTCAGCGTAGTTCCCGCAGTAATCGTAATGCTTGTGGTGAGCCTCACATCGCCTGTTAGCGTAGTGCCAGCTGTTATAATATAATCTAGCGCAAGAGTTATGCTGGCTGTCAG
>BNUJ01000121.1 GCA_025997275.1 Deferribacterales bacterium | reverse complement strand
CGCTTTAAGTTTGCCGGTAAAAATTTTCTAAATGTTCTATTGTATATCGTTATGATGTCGCCTGACGTTGTCATGGGTATATCGTTATTAGTTTTGTTCCTTGCACTCAATTTGCCGCAGGGTTTTTGGACGCTATTGGTTACGCACATTACATTTAGTATTCCGTTTGCATTTGTTACTCTTTATACGCGTCTTGTAGGCTTTGATAAGTATATTGTTGAGGCAGCGCGCGACTTGGGTGCGGACGAGTGGCAGACGTTTCTTCATATTATCCTGCCGATGTTGTTACCTGCTGTAGGGGCGGGCTGGCTACTGTCGTTCACTATTTCGCTTGATGATGCAATCGGCAGCTTTTTTGTGGCGGGACCGTCATTCCAAATGTTGCCCCTGACAATATATTCTATGGTGAGGCTGGGCGTAAAGCCAGACCTAAACGCTCTAAGTGCGTTGATGTTTGTCGCATCCCTTTTATTGGTTTTTGCGGCACAAATGTTATTGAAGGAGAAGAAAGGTAAAAAAGTATGAAACCACATGAGATAGAAATAGAAAGTTTTAGGCTGATAGATGGGTTAGTTGATTTTGTCCCGTTTGTAGAGGTGGGGCATTATAGGTGCAATGAACTGAATGTTGTTAAAAGGATGATTCATGCCTGTGGAGATATTGGTATTGCTAATAGCGTTCGGCTATCAAGTAATGCTTATCGGGTGGGTATAGATGCTCTGAAAGCTGGTGCGCCTGTAGTATGTGATGTGCAGATGGTTGTCAGCGGACTATCAGCGAGGGTAAAAGCCGACAGCGATGTTTATTGTTTTATAAATGAACCTGAAGTTGTCAATGAGGCAAAGACAATGGGGGAGACTAGAGCGCGCAGAGCATTATTTTACGCCGCAAAGCGTTATCCTGACGCTATATATATAATAGGCAATGCCCCCACTGCATTATTGGCATTGCTAGAACTGTATAGGCAAGATAAAATATCGCCCGCACTAGTGATAGGTATTCCCGTAGGTTTTGTTATGGCGCGCGAATCAAAAGATGAATTAGTGAACACGAGCTTAAATTATATTACCTGTCTAGGCAACAGGGGCGGTTCGCCGATGTCTGCAGCGGTGCTGAATGCATTAGCTATAGATGCTCCCCTTGCGAATTAAGCGCAAGGGGAGAGCACAGTTTTAGAAACGCACTAAGTTAAGCGTATTATATCGCTTCTTGTTCCTGTATAATTGGTTTGTCAGGGTTTATAAAGAACCAAGTGATAAAACCTAGCACAGGGATGCAGGCACTGAACGCAAACGCCCCGTCCCAACCAAACGATAGCTGCATAATTGCCGTTAGAGTAGGGGCTATAATCCCGCCTATCTGCCCCCAAGAGTTCATCCATGAGGTGGTTGCGGCAGCGTATTTTGAGCCTAAGTCCTGTGAAGACGACCAGATACCTATATAATTTAATCCTAAGAACGTCATACATACGCAGAGCATAGCAACGGTCATCTCAATAGATACAGCCTTAGTTGCGGCATATAGACCGAAAGCACAGCCCATCATACCTATAAAACCTAGCCTAGTGCGCGCCTTAGACTTAGGTTCGCCTTTACGGACGCTAGCATCGCTCCATTTGCCCGCAAGGAAAACGCTAACACACATACATAGCCATGGCAGAGAGGCATATAGCCCTGATAGCTTAAAACTACCGCCACGAGCCTCGCTCAGATAAACTGGAATCCACGTGAGAAACAGATACATTGTGTAGTTTGTAGCGAAGTAGCATAACCCGAATGCCCAGAAACGAGGAACAGAAAGCATATTTTTCCAAGGAGTCTTTATGGGTGCTGGTTTTGTTGCTTCAAGTGCTGCCCTTGACTTGCCGGTTATATATTCAATTTCGGCATCGTTAATGGTTGGATGCTCATTTGGTCTGTTGCGCACATAAAAAAACCAAGCTAAGCCTATCAGAACACCAAGTATTCCGTAGCTGTAGAACGACCAACGCCAGCCGAAGTTGGTTGATACAAAGACGGTGATTACTGCGCCAATAGCAGGTCCTAAGAACGTTCCTACAAGCAACATAGCGGATGTAATTCCTTTCTCCGTAGAGTTAAACCATTTAGAAAAGGTTGCCCCTACATTCGGATATAGCGGACCTTCTCCAGCCCCGACAAACATACGCAGTGCAATAAGGGCTACAAAGCTCCACGCAAACGGTGTTAAGAACGTGGCGACAGAGAAGAATATGAGAGAAAATGCTCCAACGGAGCGGATGCCAAACTTATCTGATAACATTCCGCCCGGTATTTGCATGAGTGCGTATGCGGCAAAGAAACATGAGCCTATATACCCAAATTGTAGCTTGGTTATGTTAAAAAGCTCCATAAGTTGTTGCGCACAGACACTAAAATTGATTCTATCAAGGTAAGCAAATAGCGATGAGACGAATATTAACGCTAATACTCCCCAACGCACACCAGTTGCCTTGTTTTTGTTGCTTGTTTCTTGTTGCATGTTTTTATCCTTATAAATAATCAAAACCTACCTGTATCTTAATAGATACACACTTGTAAATAAAGTTGATTGCATGTTAAACGGCATAGCCGCAGAGATATATGTATTTTGCCCGTTAGGGCAAAATAGAAATTGACAAGACCACAGAAAGTAACACTTGGTTGGACATAGACAGCACTATAACAGAGATTGCAGGTAAGTCAAGAGTTTTTTTTAGTTGACAACACACAACTTTTCTTATATCATAAGCTACCATATATTCATTCGGTGGAGCACCTAAAACGATAAAGTTCTAAATAAAAATTTAGTGAGAAAAGAGGGGAGGCAGATTGGCTTGCCCCCCTCCGTTTCTGTCCCCTAATTACCCTTTATTTCGCTACTTTCAGCACTTCCCTTACGTAGTTTGGCACTTTCAGCTTATAATCGGTTAGCTGTTTTTCATTTATGTAGCCCTCCATCTCATCGGGCTGGTCCATTACCTTTATAGGCATTGCGCTTGTTTTCTTGCCACGCAGAACTTCCGCTACCATTTTACCTGTGGCTAACCCTATCTTGTAGTTATCCACGCCGTAGGCTACCGTCACATTGCCTTTCTTAGCAGAGGACGGGTCTGCGCTGATAACAGGCACTTTATGCTTTATCGCTATGTTCGTCAAACTGGGCAGTGCTGACACCACGGTGTTGTCATTGGTGACGTAAATAGCATCAACCTTTGAGATTATAGAGCTTGTAGCCTGCTTTACGTCAGCTGTGTTGGCAATAACTGCCGTTATCAGCTCAAGCCCTAGCTCTTTGCTAGCCTCCTGTGTGCGGCGCATTAGTGTTACGCTGTTGACCTCACCGGGGCAATAGACGAACCCGATTTTTTTAACGTTCGGGCGCAATCATTTTATCGGGACCAAAACCACAGTTTAAGCCTAAACTAAAGAGCGGATAGCCCGCAAGGGTCTTTGCTACACAGGTTAAATCAGTGCCTACCAGCAGTTTGCCACTCTCATCAACA
>BNUJ01000120.1 GCA_025997275.1 Deferribacterales bacterium | reverse complement strand
GTTGAGCGAATTTGTCTAGCCCTTGCCAATGGTGAATCTATATGTATCTATGGCGACTATGATGCCGATGGTGTGACCGCTACCGCGCTGATGTATCTCTTTTTAAGGGAGCTGGGTGCAAACGTTGATTACTATATCCCCAAGCGGCTTGAAGAAGGCTACGGACTTAGTTTAGCTGCCGTAGAGGAACTATACAAAAAGCATGTGAACTTAATAATAACCGTTGATTGTGGCATATCTGCTATTGAAGAGGTCTCAAGGGCAGCAAGTTTAGGTATGGACGTGGTTGTCACAGACCACCACCAGCAAGGCGATGACTTGCCAGATGCTGCAATAGCGATAATAAACCCTATGATGCAGGATGAGACTTACAGCTTTAAGCACTTATCAGGGGTAGGTGTTGCGTTTAAGCTGTGTATGGCTATTAGGCATAATCTGCGGAGCATAAGCGGCTGGGCTGATAAGCCGCTACCCAACTTAAAACAATATTTAGATTTAGTAACGCTGGGCACTGTGGCAGATGTTGTTCCGTTGCAGAGCGAAAATAGAACGTTTGTGGTGCATGGCTTAAAGGTGTTGTCGGGTAAGACTCGTGTGGGTATTGAGGAGCTTAAAAAGGTAACTGGTTATGGAACGGAGCTGAATACCTATAAGGTAGGCTATGGACTTGTGCCACGCTTAAATGCTGTGGGCAGATTAGGCGATGCCGATAGAAGTTTAAGACTGTTGATAGCTACTGAGCAGAATACCGCGCAATATTTAGCAAAGCAGATGAATGAGGATAACGAAGCTAGAAAAGGTATAGAGAAAGGGATTGTGGATGAAGTTTATAAAAAAATTGACAAAGAAGGATTAGCAGCCCAGCGACGCGGGCTTGTTCTGTATTCTGATAAATGGCATGCTGGTGTGTTGGGGATAGTTGCTTCACGCGTTGCCGATAAGTATCGGCGTCCGACAATTGTTCTCACGTTAGAAAATGGTATATATAGAGGCTCTGCTAGGAGCATTCAAGCTTTTCATCTATATGACGGAATTAAAGAGCTTTCAGATATTTTATTGTCATTTGGCGGGCATAAATACGCTGCTGGTGTAAAGCTAGAAGCGACACATATAGGTGAGCTAGAGGAACGTTTTGACGCTATCGTCAGAAAAGCACTTAATGATAAAGATTATATGCCCGAACTTGTTGTAGATGCAATTCTGCAGCCGTCTGATTTAACATCAGATTTTATGTTCTCGTTGCACAAGTTTGAGCCGTTCGGCAATAGCAATCATGACCCGCTATTTTGTATAAAGAACTTTTCCTTTGCGCAGCCTGCGACCTTTTCGGAGAAAGATGGGCATATCAAATGTTTCTTTGAACACAACGGGCGCAACTATGAGGCGATAGGTTTCAATATGCGAGCTACACATGGTGCTATTATTAGAAGTGCTAAATCTTTTGACGTTCTATTCACGCTGGCAAGCTATGGCAAGCAGCACATTCCGCAGCTGATATTAAAGGATTTGCGAGGTAGCACATGATGGAGCAGTTTTCCACATCACTTGAAGTAAAAAAAATGGTGCGTTTAGCTGATATACAGGATTTCATCAAACAATATAGCCCCGATGAAGATTTAGAAAAGCTGAACACTGCTTATGTTTATGCTGCTAAGCAGCATTTCGGTCAGTTGCGCCAGTCGGGCGACCCATATTTGCTACATCCGTTATCGGTGGCATATATATTATCTCAAATGAATATGGACGTTGATTCTATCATCGCTGCAATGTTGCACGATACTATTGAGGACACGTCTGCCACGTTAGACGAGCTTTCGGAAATATTTGGCAAAAGAATCGCTTTCTTGGTAGATGGCATGACTAAAATTAGCAAGATAGAGTTTAATTCTAAGGAGGAGAAACAGGCAGAAAACTTTAGAAAAATGCTTGTTTCTATGTCAGAAGATATCCGCGTTGTGATGATAAAACTAGCCGACAGGTTGCACAATATGCGGACGATAGACTCCCTGCGTCCAGATAAGCAGTTGCGTATTGCCAATGAAACGCTAGAAATATATGCACCGCTAGCTGATAGGTTAGGGATAGCTATTATGAAATGGGAGCTTGAAGACCTTGCCTTTCGCGTCATCAACCCTGAAATGTATGTGGATATTCAACAAAAGGTCAAACTATCTCGCTCGGAGCGGGAGAGCTATCTAGCAAAAGTCTGTGATATTACTGTGAAAGCTATACTTGACGAATCTATAAAGGCGGAGGTCAATGCCCGCCCGAAACATCTATATAGTATCTATAGCAAGATAGTGAAAAAGCACTCTACATTTGAGGAAATTTACGATTTGTTAGCCTTGCGAGTGTTTGTTGAGACTGAAACGCAATGCTACACAGTGCTTGGCGTTATACATCACCTGTTTAAGCCAGTTCCTTCTAGGTTTAAGGACTATATTGCAATGCCGAAAGCGAATATGTATCAGTCGTTGCATACAACGGTTATCGGTCCTGATGGGCAGATGGTAGAGTTCCAGATACGAACTTGGCAGATGCATCGCATAGCTGAAGAGGGGATTGCCGCCCACTGGCGATATAAAGATGGCAAGAACTTTGACACAAAGAAAGACAGCCAGTTCACGTGGCTAAGGCAGATATTAGAGCAGAAAAATAAGAACTCTGAAGAATTTGTTGAAGAATTAAAGGCTGATGTGTTGTCTTCACAAATTTATGTATTTACCCCTAATGGCGATGTGGTAGAGCTACCATCGGAATCCACTCCGCACTGTTGTAGCATATTCAGCTTTAGTATCCCAAACTACCTCTATCAGCTTATCAGGATTCATCCTAGAACTTTTCAGGTTAGAACAATCGCGGCGGTGAACGACTATCCCTCTGCCAGTTGATATATAGCCTATCACATCATCACCCGGTAGTGGAGAACAACATCTAGCAATCTTTATCATCATATCGTTTATGCCCGCAATTCTAAACGGCTCTCCCTTAGACGGAGGACGCTGTTTAAGCGGCTCTTCATCTGCCTTGTCCTCTGGATAGAGAGCATTTACTAATTTGCGGTGCGTAAGTCTGCCAAAACCTACAGCTATCAGCAAATCATCAGTAGTCCGCTCCTTAAACTTTTCTAATAGTTTCTTAACCAATGCTTGGTCTTCAAACACTTCATTAAATGTAGTTCCTCGTTCCCGTAGCTCCTTATCAAGCAATAAAGTAGCATGTGTTATCGCTTTTTCGCTGTCTTTTTTGCGCAAGTACGCGCCTATGCGCGTCCGCGCCCTAGATGTTTTTACAAAGGAGAGCCAGTCTTTATGAGGTTCTTGGGTTGAGTTGGTAATAATCTCAACCTTATCGCCGTTTTGCAGGTGATGTTTCAGGTGCGCTATACGCCCGTTAATTTTCGCACCTACACATCTATTGCCGAGTTCTGAATGGACGGAATAGGCAAAATCAAGCGGAGTGGATTCCGATGGTAGCTCTACCACATCGCCATTAGGGGTAAA
>BNUJ01000119.1 GCA_025997275.1 Deferribacterales bacterium | reverse complement strand
TGTTGGTCTTCCTCCAATGGAAATATCGTATAAGAAGAAAAGTTGTCACTATCCACAAACTTTTCAGCTATCAGCCCTTTTGAGGCATCAATAAATTTTGTTATATTATCAATCATATCAAAATGAGAACCGAAACCCCCGAAATTTTCTACATAAACGTATGGAACACAAACAAATCTACCATGTCCTCTATCACTGGCATAAACACCGTTCGCAATATATTCGTCATCAGCACCACCATCCAGCAAATCTTCCAAAGCGTCATAAATGCCATCTACACATTGCTCTTTAGAATATCTATGAGCGCGGTTTTTTAATTGCTTCTCCACATCAGTAGCAAAGGATTTTTTTTCAGCACTGTAGATATCACCTCCCCCCACCTCCATATTCCCTCTATAGTCAGACAGGGCATAAGCACGAGACTGAAGGTTAACAACCAAGTATTTGTCGTTGTTCTTATTATCGCTAGCCCAAACGAGACTGGCTAAAGATAAAGCCAACACGCATAATATAAATATTTTTTTGTCTAAATGTTTCATCAGTCATATACTCCTGCCAATCTAAACTAGGCTTGAACCTTGAAATAATATGAAACAGTCATCTTGTATAACACCTTTATACAATTACACTAAAAACATGTCAAGACTCTATTTTACTACTCATAAAGATTTTGTATGTAGCTTTTCGTATTTGGTAGTGCCCTAGCCACGAACGCTCTCTATTACATACTTTGCAATGTCTTTTGGTTCATCAAGCATCACAAAACTATCCATATCAGACGCCGAGACAAAGTCTCCTGACTGCAAGGCTACCTTCATCCAGTCCACAAGTCCGCCCCAAAATGAACTATCAGCCAGCACCACAGGTGTACGTTTTAATTTGCCCGTCTGAATGAGAACAAAAAATTCAAACAGCTCATCCATAGTGCCGAAACCACCCGGATATGCTACAAATATTTTGCTACAACGCGCAAATAAAACCTTGCGAACGAAAAAATACCTTGTCTCAAAGGAGCGAGTAGTATATGGGTTCGGTTCTTGCTCGTGTGGCAGTTTTATATTGATGCCAACAGAATCGCCACGCGCATCGGTTGCTCCACGATTGGCAGCCTCCATTATGCCAGGTCCGCCTCCTGTTATTATCGGAATACCCGCTTGACTGACAAGTCTAGCCACCGTTCTAGCTGATTTGTAATGTCTATTGTCAGCACCAACACGTGCCGAGCCAAAGAACGCAGCCCCACGCTTAACATCGCCCAGCTCCAACTGCGCCTTTAAGAAATCGCCCATAACATTTGGTAAAAATTTATGCAGCATATTATCCATAATAAACTGCCTTACACGCTTTCACTATATTCATTAAAGCTGAGAACCTGTCCCACCCCGCTTACAAACTCCTCATACTCCGCACCACTAGAACCAGCATTGGGCTGAAAGAAGCTTATAATTACCCCTAGCCTCGCACCAACATCAGCTATCAGCTTTATAACGCTCCTAAGCTTGCCGTCAACTTCGCTAGAATGTTCTATAGCTCCTTGAATATGAACACCATAAGCATTTGCATTATTGATATGACGCAGAGCATCAGCCTGCCCCCCCTCAAAGGCAACGACATTGCCTTTGCTGATAGCCTCAAGCATAGCGGCGATTGAGTTTTGTGTCTGCTGATAAGCCTCGCCCATCATTCCAGCACATTCTAATAACGAAGTAGAGCTTTGCGCCTTATCGTCAGGCAACATACCAGAAAGAGATTTTATATCTGATATTAAACGCAGTAGCTCCGAAAATTCACGTTGAACACCGCCACCAAGCTCAATGTCCGCCCCATCCATTATCTTTATAGCAATAGGCTGAAGCGAAGAAAATGTATCTATGCTTGATATAATTTCTTGATTGCCACGCGCAATATCGTCCAGTCCAATTGTATCCGTTGTGTCCTTTGTATCCGTATCTGCTCCTGTCGTATCAGCTCTGCGCTGCGCTAACATTGCATCAGTCTCAGCCTCACGCTTGGCAAGCTCCGCCGCAATCAAAACATCAATATCATCTTCTGCAACAGGTGCTGGGGCTAAAGTTGCTGCTGGTTTTGATTGTTCTGGTTTTGCTGCTACCAGTTCCGACACGACTGGTTTAACTTCGCCGTATTTTAAGCGTTTCTTTAGGATACTCTCTGCACCGCTTGCATCAACAATTTTTTCTGCATCTAACAACGTCAAGAGCCGTCCGTCATATTTGCAAATGCCTAGCACATACTCACTGGCAATTGTCCCCACAAGCGGCAGTTTATCGTCTATCATAGACCTAAATATCCGTATAACTTGCGTTACTTCGTCAACTACAAAGCCTACGTTTTCGCGGTCAAATTTAGCTATTACAATGCGAACTGTCTTGCCGTAATCAGTCTTATCCATATTGAAACGAACCCGCAAATCTACTAAAGGGATAATCTTACCACGAAAGTTTATAACACCTAAAATATAGCCGTCAGAACGCGGAACTACGGTGACCTTTGACACACGGACAATCTCCTGTATGCAGAGTATGTCCATCGCATACTCATCCATACCCAGCCGAATGCCGACAAGCTGTATTACGTCTTCATCAGCATCCAACATAGCAAGAGTATTATTAGCCATCGGCTACTCTTAGAGCTTCGCTATTATTGCATCACGAATATCGTTAATACAAGATGCTGTGCCGCTGTCTGGATGCGAATTATAAAATGGCTGCATTAGTCTGACACCTTCGCTGACCTTCTCATCGTAGGGTATAAAGCCTAACTTTTCAACCTTTATAGAAAGATATTTTTTCAATATAGCCTCAAAACCATAAAACACATTCAGCTCTTTCTTGAACCTAACTATATTAAGAACCATACCAATCTTATATTCAGCAACAAACTTGCGGACTACCTTAGCCACGTCAACATCTATCTCTTCTATATCTTTTATCAATAGCTCTATATCTGGATAGCTGGCACTCTTGTTGCGTAGCTTCTTGTTTATGCTAGAAAACATATTTTCAGCCGACAAAAACCGTTCCAAATAACGATATAACGCTATCTTGATAAACCCATAGGCATTCTCAATAGACGTAGGCTCACTATTCATAGCCACTACCTTGCGGTCGGCTAAATTGAACAAATCTATCGTGTTAAAGCTCGTCCCCGCACCTAAATCTAACACTACAAAATCGTAGTCGACCTGACGCAACTTCTCTATAAGGCGCATGCCCTCCAGCTTAGTAATATGGGCGATGCCAAGTATATCGCCCGAACCAGCAATAAAATCAACGCCGACAGGAGCATGGCTGATAATCTCAGTTAAATCGCTCTTCTCACGTAAAAAGTTATATAGCCCGACAGGTGGTATCTTATACCCTAAAAAGTTGTGCAGATTCGCTCCGCCAAGGTCGGCGTTGATTTTATTGCTGGTTCGGGCGATATACTTGGCATCGCCCATATTACTAAGCTGGAGGGCATGCGCCTTATAGAGAAGTTGCGTCAGGTCGACTACG
>BNUJ01000118.1 GCA_025997275.1 Deferribacterales bacterium | reverse complement strand
CAAACAATTAAAGAAAAAATCGGTAATGCCGAGGTGCAGCTTGATAATGTGTACGTCTTCCTCTATATATTCTGAATGAATTTTTGTGTGTTTTAGATTTTTGCGTTTTATAATTACCTTGTCAGGCTCAAGGATGCCAACTGGTCCCCAGAATGGAGATGCAAATGTAGCGATATTACCCGAATGTGTCTTTGTGACGTCCCTTGCGGCGTGAATCTGGTCGTTCATCACAACCAAAGCACCAAGTCCCACTGCATCGGGGCAACTGGCTGTCCGCACAGCCCCTAAAATATTCACAGGTCCGTCAGGACTAATCTCTGCAGCATTGCGCATAGCCGCCGTTAGACAGATAGGTTTTTCACTGTCAACGTATAAATCTAAGAAATATGCCGTCTCTTCAATGGTATCAGTGCCATGCGTTACCACAGCCCCTAATACATCTGAAGACTTAAAGGCATCTGTTATAGTATCGCCCAGTTTTTTTAGGTAGGTAAAGTTTAGGTGTCCGCTCGGCACATTTGAGACCTCTTGCAACTCAACATCGCAAACAGAGGCAAGGGGAGGGATAGCAGCAAGAAGTTCTGCGCCTGATACGGCGGGCACAGAGCCACCAGCCGATTCATCATAACGCATAGCTATAGTGCCACCTGTTGTGAAAACTATGACCTTCCCGTTCATATTAGACACCTCCGAGTCAATAATTCAGATAATACTATACATTGGTATAAATAGCAAATAGTCTATTGACAACTGTGCGATATGGTGGCAATATAGCATATAGATGTTCTATTGCCCCTAAGGAGAGTGAGAACAATGTTTGAACGAACTATGGCTAAGGCGATAACTGATGCATCGCGTGGATTTGCGGTGGTGTTGTTGACAGGTCAGCGTCAAGTCGGTAAATCTACTCTGTTGTGTGGTATGTTGGATTCTAAAAAGAACTATGTTTCGCTTGATAACTTTGCTGATAGGCAGCTTGCCAAAACTAATCCAGAGGGGTTTTTGCAAAAATATTCCCCGCCCGTTATCATTGACGAGGTGCAATATGCGCCCGAATTGTTCACTTACATTAAGATATGGGTTGATGAGAATAAGTTTGCAGCATTAAAGGGTGAGGGCGACAAACCACGCGGTGCATTTTGGCTCACTGGTTCGCAAAAATATACGCTGATGAAAAATGTGCAGGAATCTATGGCGGGGCGAGTTGCTATCCTAGAAATGTTAGGTTTTTCGTATAAGGAGATTATCGGCAAGCCGACACAATACCCTCCCTTTGTGCCGTCAATGGCTCTAATAAAACGCAAATCTATATCAAAACCGCTCACTACATTACAAGTCTTTGAGCATATATGGAAAGGGAGCTTTCCAGAGCTTATTGCGGACGAACAGCTCCCGCGCAAACGCTTTTATGATAGCTACATTCAGACTTACATCACCCGTGATGTGAAAGATTTTTACAATATAGATAATGAACTTGCATTTTATAATCTGCTTGTAGCTGTTGCCGCACGGACAGGGGAGTTGCTGAACTATGACAACCTCGCAACAACAGCCCGCATAGACAAACGCACCTGTAAATTGTGGTTAGAAATCTTGGAGCGTTCGGGCATAATATACCTGTTGCAACCATACTCTGGCAATATAAACAAGCGGTTGATTAAAACGCCTAAGGTGTATTTTATGGACACTGGGCTTGCGGCGTATCTGACTAATTGGCATACGCCTGACAGCCTTATGACTGGTGCGCAAAGCGGTCATTTTCTTGAAACTTATATATTCGGTGAAATATTAAAAAGCTACCTCCATAACGGCGAAAAGCCTGCTATTTACTTCTATCGCAACAGCAAAAAGAAAAAGCGGGAGATTGATTTCATCTTGGAACACGATAATGTGCTCCACCCGATAGAGGTTAAACAGACAAATATTCCAACAAGCAGAGATGCAGGAAACTTTACCCTGCTTGCTGATGAGAATAAACCGATTGGCACAGGGGCAGTTATATGTATGACCAATAAAATTATCCCCATTGAGAACCTTGATGCTATTAGTTTCCCCGTATGGGAAATATAACCCCCTTTATCAGCAATAATTGTATAGTTGCCATAAAAGCTCTTGACGACTAGCTTTTTTCATCATATTATCAAGTTATGTCAAGTGGCAAAACCAACAGGGAATACAAAGATAGTGTTTTTACAAAGCTATTCTCTGAAAAAGAGAAGCTCGTTGAGCTATACAATGCCATTGCTGGTGCCAGCTATGAAGTATCAGATGGTATTGTAATAAATACACTAGAGAACGTCTTGTTTAAGGGTAGGCGAAACGATATATCCTTTACTATGGGAGACAAGCTAGTAATTTTACTAGAACATCAATCAACCATAAACAATAATATGCCATTACGTTTTTTAGGATATATAGTGCGTATGTATGAGGGTATGATTGATAGTAAATCTATATACAAGAGCAAGAGGTTGACTTTACCTCGTCCAGAGTTTATAGTGTTATATAATGGTGTGGAATCATTAAAAGCGGATGACTACTATGTAAAGTTATCTGCGCTGTTTGCAGAGGACGATACAAGAACTGATACACATAACTTTTTAGAGTTAGAAGCTCGTGTGCTGAATGTTAATAAAGGGCATAATGGCAAGGTATTGAAAGCGAGCGGAACGCTTGGGGACTATGCGGAGTTTGTGGAGGTAGTTAGGCAGGAGACAAGAGGGGTAAATAGCAGGGATAAAGTAGCTTTATCTAGTGCTATGGAGCGGGCGATAAAGATATGTATAGAACGAGGGATACTAAGAGATTTTTTACATAAACACTCAGTGGAGGTGTTCAATATGCTAACTATGGAATTAACACAAGAAGACGCTGAAATGGCTAGGTATGAAGAAGGTTTAGAGCAAGGCTTAGAGCAAGGCTTGCAAAGAGGGGAACAGAGAGGGAAACTGGACGTTGCCAAAAACCTATTGACTAATGGCTATCCTGTAGAGGATGTTGCCGACCTTGTGGGGCTTTCACTTGCCGAAGTCAAGAAACTTCAGAACGACATCATTGTATAACAAAGCTAATAGTAGCCCCCGTGAGGGGGCTTTTGTTCTTTACGGATGTTCACTATCAGGGCTAATCTTTTGAGTTATTTTTAGACAAAAGAGCATACAGTATGAGACAAACAAGTATAACTACTGGTACATAATAGTATCAAATCCTCAAAATCAAATTTATTGCTTGTTCTGATTAGCCATCCTGTTAACACATGGGGATGCTTTGCTATCTTGGAGACAGCATTTGCTATCACGGAGCCAACTCCTGCTAATACAAGAGCAAGTAGCTTAAATAGTAGATTAGATAGAAAACTACCATATTAAGACGTAGTTTCAGGAGCGTCCTGCGTCTTATGGGTAGGGCTATTCATCCGCTCACAGGAAACCAGCGTTGCACACTACAAAGACGCTATACTAGGCACACACGTATGGCAAAACGTGGATGCAATGACATACCAGTTCTCGCTGTATTACCATTTTTAGCTGTTTCAAGCCCATTAACTG
>BNUJ01000117.1 GCA_025997275.1 Deferribacterales bacterium | reverse complement strand
TGAAATAAAGTTCAAGTCAAGGTTTATAGCTAGTCCCCTGTCATCGCCCACCAAAAATGAAATGTCAGTAGCCACATAACGGTCAGATTTATGGTCTTTCACACCAGATTTTATGTAGCCACCACTAACGGTTAAGCTACCCATGTTATGTTCTGCGAATACATATTCGTCCGCAAGCCCAACCACCAATAACACAAAAAGTATTTTTTTCATGGATTCATCCTAATAAGATTATCCGTAGTCTTATCCATATCTATGGTATCACTTGTTGGTTTGTCCAAAAATATATTTATAATAGGCAAAGCTATGCTATCTCCCCAGTTCAATGACGAAGCTACTATATTAAGGTTACCCTTGTCATTGCCATGTTCATCCCTGTTGGCTATCGTTGAGCCTGTCATAGATAAATCTATATCTACAAAATCTGTGCCCATAAGCGAGCTTATCTGTGTTTGCTGATAGCTACTTGAACCATTAGACATACCAAAACTACCGCCAACTAGCAACTCTAAACCTGCGTGGTCAGCAGAAAAAACAGCACTTCGGGATTGAATATGTTTAGTCATTTGTTAGTTCGCCATCACTATTTGTCAAGTGGTTCACAACTGTTATAATTGCTCCCGTCTTTCAACAAACAATTAAAGTAGGCTATACGCTCCTTATACGAATTTATCAAAACCTTAACATCTCTTTTGTCTAGCTTGTTATTGTTCCACCTTACCTGCCACTTCTTAATTTTACTAAGATATTCTGTCTTGGCGTTATATGCTTTAAGAACCTTTTTATAAAGTTCATTCAACTGCAAATCCAGCTTTGCAAGCTCCTCATCTGTGCATATCAGTTTTTCTACTAGATATAGATTGTTGCCATCCATATCGCACTTGAAAGATGTTTTATAAATCAGCTTGCCAACTTGCTTTTGTGCTGGACTTTTTTCATCTATCAGCCCCCTAAGCCCATGACTTAATCTTGCATTTAGTTTGTCCGTCAGTTCCCTAGCTTCCTGTTGGTCTTGCTCCAGCGGAAGTATGGTATATTCGGAGATTTCGCTATCTATAAATTTACCCGCTATCCGACCGTTAGATTCTAAAATCAGCTTGTCAGTTTTAACCATGAGATAGTCTTCGGATAATCCAGCATTCTTTGTGAAAATATATGGAACACAAATAAATCTAGCGTATCCGCCATCGTCGGTGAGAACACCATTCGTAAAGTAGTCCCCCGACCATTTCATCGCTCCTTGCAGTCCATCAATAACTGCCTCTAAACATTGATTTTTATGATATGTGAGTATCCCCTTTTTATTTGTATAGCTAATGTGTCCGCAAACAATGTCGTCGTTGCCCCACAAATCTCGTGGCAACTCAAAGCCTCCACTGGTAAGTTGAATTACTACGTATTTATCGGCATCAGCGCAAGAAATGGCGACTACCAATAGCACTATTATGAATATCAAAGGCATTTCTTTACTTAAAAATATCATTTAATCACCTCCTAATCCTACTGTGAGCAATATCTCTTGTCTTGTGGTTGAAACCACTTGTTTATCTACTTTATTCAAAGCAGCCCGTTTCTCCCTTTCAAACCTATTCGTTAAACTACGGGCAAGTGATGTGGTTAATTTCGAATCATTATTTACATAAATAATCCTTTCGTCATACATCTTTACAACAATCTCTGCTGTCGTTGCACTGGACAAATCAACTTTATCAAGTGCCCTTTTTATTATCGTTGGCGACCCTATGTGTTGCACACCCATAGACCAAACAATATCTTGCATAATCGGATTGCTCATATCAAGAGCTTTATAATTTTCGGATATGTAACCTAAAGGTTTTTGGTAATTATTTTCATAAACAAACCCTTGTTGTAGCTCTTCAAACCTTTTAGTGTCCGTATCTGCTATATATTTCCAAGCCCTTACAAACTCCTCTTTTCCCGCTTTAGCGGCTTTAGCTCCACCAGCACTATCCAAAACGTCATATATATCTTTAGCATTGGTTTCAAGGCTCTTTATGAAAGCATCCATTGAACCGTATCCTTTTTTATCTCTAGCACTGCTGGTGCTAATCTGCCATAAGCCGTAACTGCAACCACCAGGGTCACTTTTCGGGTCAGGACATTTATAATAACCATTTATAGAAGTTTGCTTATCCACATTCGTGGTGCCAGCATTACCATTGCCAACCTCTTCTTTTTTACTCAACTCTCCTTTAGGCATATCGTCAGTGTCAACTATCACTCCACCGCTCATTTTATATAGTAGATAATCAATATTTTCAAACAACATACTACCAGCAATATAGTTGCCTCTTGCCAATAATGTGCTAGTGCTAGCATTATAGGTTTCATTCCAGTTAGCCTGCATAGTTGTTCCAAACCCGCCTTCACTGATAGTAGGCAATCTATCATATCCTAACAGAAAAGACGCAACGCTATAATACCCCAACTCCATACTCGCAGCATTACCAGCCACTGCTTCATTCCTGCTAGAGTTGTGCGCCGCTTCATGTGCATCTGTCTCTAAAAACGTTCTCGCATTAGTTGCAGCACCATTAGCGGTATTCACAGCCCCAATCCCTGTGCTGTTATCATGCTTCCCCATAACCGCATACTTATTGCCATCCTCGTCTGTAAAAACCTCACTACTATCAGCATACATAATATTAGCAGCCTTCCCTCTTATTAGAGATGATAGACTTCTCAAGTCTTCCGGGGTTGCATTTCCGTTGGTAATATTATCCATTAAGTTATGGACTTCTTCACTAGCTCCACCCTTCACGCCATAAGCCTTATGCAACTGATACGTCTGCCATACATTCACAATTTCAGATGCAGATATACTATCATTGATTGCTACACTATACACGCTAACCAAACTTTGCAATACTGTCCCCGTAGCCCCCATGCCAGCCATAACAGTGTTTCTATAAAAACCAGTAAAGCTGTCTAATATCTCTTCCTGCCCAGCAGTCGTAAATAGCCTGCTGTCTATCTCTAGTTTTCCGTCTAACGCTCCTGTGGTCGTATCCCTCTCAACCGTCTGTGCTCTATCTATATCTCTATTCAGCCCTGATATATCAGAGCCATCTCTAACTACTATGTTCCCCTCACCTATGGTCGCACGTGTTGTCCCCTCTTTCTCGTGTCCTGTATTTGTGACACCAATAGTTCCTTTAGCCTCTATAGTGCTGTTATCTGGGTTATCCCCTACACCCGGTTTTGCGCCTATTCCAGATACAGTTACTCCTAAACTAAACCCTGTTTGACTGCTATATGAATAATCAAATAAATCAGCCCATTCTAACGAGGTAGCCACTATATTAAGGTTACCATTGTCGTTGCCATGTTCATCCCTGTTAGCTATCGTTGAACCTGTCATAGATAATGTGCCATTCTGCGCATAAGAAAAAAACAGCACTTCGGGATTTATGGTGCGAGTGGTCATTTCTAAAACTCTCCAAGTGGCATACAACTAGTCAAATCCTTTCCTTTATCTAACAGGCATTTGAAGTAGTCTATATTCTTTCTATAGCTATGTTTTAATCCCTCAGT
>BNUJ01000116.1 GCA_025997275.1 Deferribacterales bacterium | reverse complement strand
CTTTTTAGAGTTAGAAGCTCGTGTGCTGAATGTTAATAAAGGGCATAATGGCAAGGTATTGAAAGCGAGCGGAACGCTTGGGGACTATGCGGAGTTTGTGGAGGTAGTTAGGCAGGAGACAAGAGGGATAAATAGCAGGGATAAAGTAGCGTTATCCAGTGCTATGGAGCGGGCGATAAAGATATGTATAGAACGAGGGATATTAAGAGATTTTTTACATAAACACTCAGTGGAGGTGTTCAATATGCTAACTATGGAATTAACACAAGAAGACGCTGAAATGGCTAGGTATGAAGAAGGCTTAGAAGAAGGCTTAGAACGAGGCTTAGAGCAAGGCTTAGAACAAGGCTTGCAAAGAGGGGAGCTGAAAGGCGAACTGAGAGGCAAACTGGACGTTGCCAAAAACCTCTTGACTAAAGGCTATCCTGTAGAGGATGTTGCCGACCTCGTGGGGCTTTCCCTCGCCGAGTTAAAAGAACTACATAACGATATTGTTGTATAATAAAATAGGTATAGCCCCCGTGAGGGGACTTTTGTTCTTTAAGGATGTTCACTTATCGCCCCCCATATTCTGCGTCAGTAGCAATCCACATTCAAGCCATTCATAAGATTAGTCAATTCTGCGAACGTTAAGGCTCTGCCGTTGGCACAAGCACCGCTTACAGCCCTATCATTTTTGTAGGTAATTTTCATAAGTATTCTGCCATTATCAGCGTAGCCCGTAGCCACCCCTTGCTTCTTGTCATTCACATAGGGATATGTCCACTTTAATCGTCCGCTCTCGTAATACAATTTCGCATTGCCTTCCGTCACGCCGTTCTTGAATGGAAATTCCGTTGCTAACCTACCGCTGGGATAAAATGCCCATGAAAACGTAATTAACCCATTTTTAACTTGCCATACATACATATCGCCATCATCATCTACGCTACGAACAATCCCCGTTATGCGCTTGTTATCGCCATCCCTGCAGATGCCGTTATCATAAAAGGCATCTACCCCCAAGGTATATTTATTACCCTGCGCTATGGCGAATACTCCGCCACAAGCCATAAAGCACATCAACAAAAACAGGACAAAAGGCTTTTTCATACACAAACCATCCTTTTATTTTGTCAAACTAACCAAGGTTATTTTTACACGGTTGACAATGGAGTTTTCCCTCCCCCTTGACGGGGGCAACCTCGTGAACGGGTAGGGTAGGGGTGGCTGATATATGGCTGTTCTTGCAGTTTTCTTTGACTTCTAAAAATAATCGTGCTATAAGAGTAAAAAAACGTGTAAATTTAACCTTGGTTAAATTTACAAACTTTTTTGTTGCCTTATAATCTGCTACTGGAGCATATTTGTTCTGCTTTCGTCAAGCATAAAAAGCAGTCCCCATACGTTTGATTTCTGTCTGTGGAATATTTAGTCCCCTAGCTACTTTCGCCCAGTCAACAACGGCAGACTTAACCTCGTCAATAATATAGGTAGCTTCAATATTGTTTAGCCCGAAGTAGTCAGCAACTGACAAAGCTAGCTCCAGCGAAGCCGTGCTATCATCTTGTGAGATAAAGGTGTGCAAATGCCCTGTGCTATCTGCTGACGGGTTAAGGTCGTAGACTGGCGATAAGCGCCACCCTTGCTCATTTTGATATAAAAAACCGTGATTTCTCAAGTGGTCGTCTGTATTAGAAATGAGGATTGAGAATACGATTCGCCGCCATAGTTCAACTAAGTCATCTTTAGGTTGTGCTCCTGATTGACGCAGAGCATCTGCAATGTCCATATAGCTGTATGATTGTCCATCATTATCCGATGCACCGAGCATACTCATCGCTGAAAGGAAAGGAATACGCCAAGTATTCAATCTATCAAATCTTTTAATAACGATAACCGCCTTGTCTGCCACTTGAACTAACCGCCAGTTGGGGGTGTTAATACCCGCCAGCTTTGCCAAAGATAAGGCGACAGCCTCCCACAGGACTACATTACTGTCATCATCTTTCTTGGGAAATTTAGCAATGCATAAATTGCCTTGATTATCAATAACAGAAGCTTTGGGACGTGCGCCTCCCAGAGATGAACCCGGCGCAAACAATAATTTCAAATCGCTACTCGTTTCTTTGTCCTCAACAATATTTTCAGATGCCGCCAACAGCTTGGATAGCTCAACAATTGGGGGAATAGATTCCATATCCGATGTAGTAGTCAGAAACTCGCCTTCTAAATCGGACTTAAAGCGCAACGCCCCTTGACGTGTCCTATCGTTAACAAGTAGCAGATAGTCTATTTCGTTTAATGTTTTTCCTGTCTTAATTTTTTTCATCAACGCTCTGCCCCAGCGGTCAGGAGCAGAGTCGCCTATAGCTCCGAAAATCTTCTTATTGGTATGCTGAACACCACTAGACAGGTATAGCGATGGTTCTAGCGAAAAACGTTTGTCATTCTCCAACCATTCTTGTGAATACTCAAAGGACGCCGTTTCAGTGCCGTTTCTGAAATGCATCCACATCTGCCCGACTAGCTGGTTTACACCCTCTAGTTCAATAAACACATAAACCTTTTTATCAACCATTTGTAGCCCTCTTCTTATAGCGAACACGTTTAGGTAGCTGTTCACTCGCTAGCACTTGCCCAAGCGTGTCATTTGCAGTGTCTGCTAGGTTATAGAGGTTATCAGTTAGCCCCAAGACAAACAACACTTTGCCATATATGGCGATAGACACCGCCCCATCCCCACGTTCAACCCTTGACAAGCTGACAGCTGTGATACCCGCACGCTCCGCCACTAACCCCATAGTTAGACGACGTCTTATACGAGCCTCCTTTATATCACTGCCCAGTTTTCGCAACGCTTTGCGAACAGGGAGTGGCAAGATAGATGTTCTTTTCATTACAACCTCATAGTTTAATAGATATTATAGCATATATTATCTGATTTAATATATACTAAAATATAGATAAAGTCAAATTATTTATAATAAGCATTAAGCATTTGTCGTTCTTGGGGAAGGGAAAATAATCGTCTCTACTGGTTTTAAGGGTTAGTTAGAGATTAGAGGATGTTTCCAAGTCCCGATGGAGAGGGGAGAGGAGAAGTATCCGTTCACAACGTAAGGTTCACTTGCAACATAATAAGTCCATCAAGTATATAATCGGCAAAAAGTGGGCTAAATGGAACGAATGGGCTACAACGCAACAGGGGAGCTTTTCAGCTCCCCCGCAATAAAACTTTTGTTAGTATTATACGTATCTTACAAGCAATTGAGCTATCTTAATGTTGTCGCCAACCTTAACAAGCACATCGCCCAAGTTCGCATCCTTATCAGCAGCAAGCTTCGTGTGCATCTTCATAGCTTCAATTACAAATAGGGTATCACCCCTCTTCACGCTCATGCCCGGTTTGCACAGCACTTCGTGAATAGTTCCGCCCAAAGGTGCTTTCAAGCCATCACCTGCAGCGAAACCTTCTGCTCCAGCAGGAGCCGCCTTAGTAGCAGGAGCCGCCGCACGAGCCACAGGAGCAGCAGCTACAGGCGCGCCCCCTTGAGATTCTACGTCAACATCATAGCTAAC
>BNUJ01000115.1 GCA_025997275.1 Deferribacterales bacterium | reverse complement strand
TGTTGGTCTTCCTCCAATGGAAATATCGTATAAGAAGAAAAGTTGTCACTATCCACAAACTTTTCAGCTATCAGCCCTTTTGAGGCATCAATAAATTTTGTTATATTATCAATCATATCAAAATGAGGATAGAAACCCCCGAAATTTTCTACATAAACGTATGGAACACAAACAAATCTACCATATCCTCTATCACTGGCATAAACACCGTTCGCAATATATTCGTCACCAGGATAATCCAGCAAATCTTCCCAAGCGTCATAAATGCCATCTACACATTGCTCTTTAGAATATCTATGAGCGCGGTTTTTTAATTGCTTCTCCACATCAGTAGCAAAGGATTTTTCTTCAGCACTGTAGATATGACCTCCCCCCACCTCCATATTCCCTCTATAGTCAGACAGGGCATAAGCACGAGACTGAAGGTTAACAACCAAATATTTGTCGTTGTTCTTATTATCGCTAGCCCAAACGAGACTGGCTAAAGATAAAGCCAACACGCATAATATAAATATTTTTTTGTCTAAATGTTTCATCAGTCATATACTCCTGCCATTATTTGGTTTATAATTTTTGCGAAATTCTCATTCTTTACTAGTTTTATAGCTTCCTTGCTCTCTCGTTTATATCTCGTATTTAGCCCCTTGTGCTCCGATTCCTTCGCATTTCTGAGCGCATATGCGGTGCGTTTTTCATATAGTGCCTCAAATATAGCCTCATCACTTGCAGTAGCAAAATTAACAGCCTTACTCGCGTCGCTAAATATTTCTTGTACTCCGTATTCTGAGTGTTGTATACCTATAGACTGAATAACATCTTTCAACACAGAAGAGTGAGTATTCATATCAAGATATTTTGTAGCAACATCGAGAGCAATGAGGTAATTATGCCAATAAATAAATCCCTCTTGTAATTCCTTAAATTCTGGATATGTATTCGCCAACTCTTGCCAAGCATTCACAAACGCAATATTGCCTGCTTTAGCGGCTTCAGCCCCACCAGCAGCCTTCAATTTATTGTATATGTCTGAATTATTTTGTTCAAGGTGTTCTAAAAACTCAGGCATTGAGCCAAATCCGCTTTTCCTACCAGCACTGCTGATTTGACTTGAACCATAGCTACAGCCACCAGGGTCGCCACTAGGACAAACCCATTTGCTCGTCTTCTTATTCCATCTTCCACTAACAGTGCCAGCCCCGCCTTTTTCACCAACTTCATATTTAGTGCTCAAGTTATCATACACGTTGCCATCTTCACCACCAACGCCCACGTATATCCAATCTTTACCTTGTTTTATCTTTTGTAGCAGGTAGTCAAGGTTTTCAGGCAACATATTACCAGCAATATCGTTGCCTCTTGCCAATAATGTGCTAGTGCTAGCATTATAGGTTTCATTCCAGTTAGCCTGCATAGTTGTTCCAAACCCGCCTTCACTGATAGTAGGCAATCTATCATATCCTAACAGAAAAGACACAACATTATAATACCCCAATTCCATACTCGCAGCATTACCAGCCACTGCTTCATTCCTGCTAGAGTTGTGTGCCGCTTCATGTGCATCTGTCTCTAAAAACGTTCTTGCATTAGTTGCAGCACCATTAGCGGTATTCACAGCCCCAATCCCTGTGCTGTTATCATGCTTCCCCATAATCGCATACTTATTGCCATCCTCGTCTGTAAAAACCTCACTACTATCAGCATACATAATATTAGCAACCGCTCCCCTTATTAAGGCTGATATTTTTTTTAAGTCGTCTGGCGTTGCCGTTCCATTTGTAATGTTATCCATTAAGTTATGGACTTCTTCACTCGTTCCACCCTTTATACCATACACCTTGCTCAGTTGATACGTCTGCCATACATTCACAATTTCAGATGCAGATATACTATCATTGATTGCTACACTATACACGCTAACCAAACTTTGCAATACTGTCCCCGTAGCCCCCGCACCAGCCATAACAGTGTTTCTATAAAAACCAGTAAAGCTGTCTAATATCTCTTCCTGCCCAGCAGTCGTAAATAGCCTGCTGTCTATCTCTAGTTTTCCGTCTAACGCTCCTGTGGTCGTATCCCTCTCAACCGTCTGTGCTCTATCTATATCTCTATTCAGCCCTGATATATCAGAACCATCTCTAACTACTATGTTCCCCTCACCTATGGTCGCACGTGTTGTCCCCTCTTTCTCGTGTCCTGTATTTGTGACACCAATCGTCCCTTTAGCCTCTATAGTGCTGTTATCTGGGTTATCCCCTACACCCGGTTTTGCGCCTATTCCAGATACAGTTACTCCTAAACTAAACCCTGTTTGACTACTATATGAATAATCAAATAAATCAGCCCATTCTAACGAGGTAGCCACTATATTAAGGTTACCCTTGTCATTGCCATGTTCATCCCTGTTGGCTATCGTTGAACCTGTCATAGATAATGTGCCATTCACATCTATATCTACAAAGTCTGTGCCTATAAGCGAACTTATCTGCGTCTGCTGATAGCTACTTGAACCATTGGAAATGCCTATATTGCCGCCTACGCTATTGCCCGTTGTGCCACCATTCGCTTTATCTTGGCTACTCCCGCCTGATACCCCTAATGATAGTGAACTATTACTTGAATTACCAGTATCTTGCAGTGATGTTAGCGTGAGGTTTCCCTCTATTGCCGCAACTATCCCCTTTGCTAGCGCATTGTAGCCTATGCCTACCATATCGCCACCAACATCGTAGGTTATCGTGCCGTTCTGCGCATAAGTCGCAGAGTTTATATTTTGCACATCAGAACTTCTTGAACTTGCCTTAGACATATTTGCACTGCCACTTGCTCCATTCGTCCCTACCGATACGGACACACTCTCACTATGACTGCTTTGTTCTGATGAGTATTTATTCTGCACTGCCTCTAGTCTTAAATTGTTGGTTATGCTATACGTCACGTCCCCGTTTGAAACTACTGCAGAACCTGCTTGTGTCATATCCTTGCCAGCTTGGAACACCACGTCCCCGCCAGCATACACCTCTGAACCTGTATATGTTTCGCTCTTGTTTGCACTACTGCTTGTCTCTGAATTATACTGCAAGCCAGCACTAGCATAAAAGCCAGTCCCAAACGATGTAATTGCCGCCTGTGCAGCACCCACCATTGAGCCTGTAAAAGCTATCGTTGCCATAACTAAATTTTCAAGTGTTAATCCGTAGTTTATCTTTGCATCATTCAATGCTTGAGCTGTGGCTTTGCCCTTATCATACAATCCATTCATCTCTTCCAATTTTGCATAAGCCCCTTCTACTGCTTGTTCTGCTTTCTTCAACGCCTCTGCTGCCTTGCCAACATCTACATAAGCATTACCAACAGTCGCAGTAGCCGTTATCGTTGTGCTCTCGTGTTCTGTTTTGCTCTCACTTGTGTTCTTTGCCGCTGTTATGTTTATATCCCTATCAGCTATCACAGCAATATTCTGCGCTATGCTTAACATAGAACCTTTTATATTTACATCACCATTTGATACTACATTCAGGTTGCCACCAACATTTACCTCTGACGCTACCGCAGTCGTTTTAGTGGAGCTTGTCATATCCCTAGTCTGCTCACCTACCACCGCTGATGCAGTC
>BNUJ01000114.1 GCA_025997275.1 Deferribacterales bacterium | reverse complement strand
TACAGATATTTGCAATCAAGCAGATAAATAAGCTGTTCGGCAAGCTGTTCCGACTACTGCCTGCATTTGGAGCAGCTCGCTTTAAGCCAATCAGAGTGAAGCACTATCAGTTGCTAAACACTCACCAAATTACAAATATAGCACTGATAGCACTGAGAGGTGTGCATTATTTAGCTATTGCGATTTTTCTATTCCTCACTATACCGCTGATATTCGGTATATTCCCGATAACACGTAGCCTAGCGGTTACGCTGTGGGGTTATGTGTTTAATCCTATTGAGACTATATTTTTCAGTTTTATATTTTACATACCAAATCTATTCACCATTGCTGTCATTGTGTTTATTGCCAGATATGTTCTGCGCGGGATGGAGTTCATATCAGAAGAGATAGCAAAAGGGCGACTTGTTCTAGGCGGGTTCTACCCTGACTGGGCAAAGCCGACTTACACGCTCTTAAAATACATTTTATATGCATTTCTGGCGGCAATTATATATCCATATCTGCCGGGTTCTGAATCTGCCGCATTTAAGGGTGTGTCAATATTCGCAGGCTTACTATTTTCGTTAGGCTCATCATCGGCAATCGGCAATATTGTTGCGGGGCTTGTCATTACCTATATGCGTCCATTCAAGGTGGGAGATAGAATTAAGGTAGGCGATGTGATAGGTTTTGTTGTGGAGAAGTCTACTATGGTGACGCGCATTGTAACACACAAGAATGAACATATTACAATGCCTAATACGATGCTCGTTTCATCAAGCTCTATCAACTACAACAAAGCTATAGAGGCAGATGGTTCTATGATAATCTACGTAAATATGACTATGGGCTATGCTGTGCCATGGCGACAGATTCATAAGTTGCTGGTTGAGGCGGCTAAACGTGCAAAATATATAGAAAAGACGCCAGAACCGTGGGTTCAGCAGCTGGGGTTAGAGGACTTTTACGCCACCTATCAGCTGAATGCTGCTACAAAGTGCGTTGACATACTGCCCGCCGTATATTCGGAGCTGTTTCAGAATATGCAAGATGTATTCATTGAAGCGGGGATAGACCTAACCGCACAGCATTTCTTCCATATCACGCAGACGGGAGAGGTTGCTATTAAAGACGGCGGGAGTGTGAACGTGAAATCAGTCATAGATACAGTGAAAGACGTTGTTGGCAGTAAGAAATGACAGGTAAGAGATAATGTGGACTGATACTCACTGCCATATACACAGCGCACCACTTGCCACTGATATTGGTGGCATATTGGCTAGGGCGAGGGCGGCTGGCGTAAAGCGATTTATCACTATAGGCACAGATATAGCCGACAGCAGGCGGGCGTTTGAGCTAGCGAATAATCCGCACTATGATAATATCGTTGTGGCAGTTGGAGTGCATCCGCACGATGCGGCGGACTTTAAGGCGGCTCAAATAGTTGAATTTGAGCGTATGGCAAAGTCTAGCAAGACGTTGGCAATAGGCGAAGTGGGACTTGATTACTATCGTAATATATCACCTAAAGACATTCAGCAGAGTGTATTTGCTGTGATGATTGATATTGCTTTATCAGTAAATCTGCCATTAGTAATACATACTAGGGATGCATCAGAGGACACCATTAAAATACTTGATAATGTGCTACCCGATAAGTGGCACAAGATATTATTTCACTGCTTTTCAGGCGATAAACTGCTACTTGATTGGGGGCTGGGCAGGGACAATGTATTTTTCTCTTATGCGGGCAATTTGACGTATAAGAAAGCAACGTTGATACAAGACAGCCTTGATATTGTGCCACTTGACAGGCTGTTTATAGAGACGGATTCTCCGTATTTAGCACCAATCCCATATCGTGGCGGGCAGAACGAACCTGCGTATATAGTGAAAACGGCAGAATACGTGGCAACCCGCAAAGACGTTAAACTAGACAAACTATCAGAGCAGTTAGAGGTCAACTTTGGACGCTTTTTCAGCAAATAGCATAATCGTTGCAGAGGATGTATCTATCACCTATGACGGGCGTATTGCCGTATCAAACGTCAACTTGTCGGTAGATGCAGGGGACTACCTATGCATAATCGGAGAGAATGGTTCGGGCAAAAGCACCCTAATGAAAGGTTTATTAGGCATTGTAAATCTTGCAGACGGCTGTGTTAGGTTGACATGCTTGCAACGCTCACAGATAGGCTATCTGCCACAGCGTACCCCAGCACAGCGAGATTTTCCTGCCAGCGTGTTTGAGATTGTCCTATCGGGGCGACTTAACAGGCAGGGGGTTTTGTCGTTCTACACAGATGAGGACAGAGCGCAGGTGCGTGAGAACTTGGCATACTTGCAGGTAGATGAGCTTGCTGACGAGCCTTACCGAAATCTATCAGGTGGGCAGAAACAACGTGTGTTATTAGCTAGGGCATTGTGTGCCAGCGAACGAGTGTTAATGCTAGATGAACCTGTGGCGGGACTTGACCCTATTATGACAGGCGAACTGCAGATGTTGCTTGACAAGCTCAACAAAGAGCGCAAGCTTACTATTGTGATGATTTCACACGACGTGGTCAGTGCTGTGCGCTGCGCTAACAAGATATTGCACATGCATAAATCGCCACTTTTTTTTGGCAAAACGGCTGACTATGTAGAGACTGACATATATAAAAAACTTGTGGCGTGTATCCATGTATAACATAGTTGAACTCTTTCAATATAGCTTTGTTGTTCGTGCGCTACTGGTTGGCACGCTTATGTCTATATGTGCGGCACTGCTTGGCGTAAGTCTAGTCTTAAAAAGATACTCTATGATAGGCGATGGATTGTCCCACGTGGGGTTCGGTGCGTTGGCAGTTGCTATGGCACTGAACCTTGTCCCGCTATATGTTGCAATCCCTTTGACGCTACTCGCTGCCTATGTGCTCTTAAAGCTAGGCGAGTGTGGCAGGCTAAAGGGGGATGCGGCTATTGCAATCCTGTCTAGCAGTGCGCTGGCAATAGGTATTATTGTGGTATCGTGTACACAGGGTTTCAATGCGGACGTGGGCGGCTACCTATTCGGCTCAATACTGGCGGTCAGCAAATCTGACGTTTATCTTGGTGTAGGTATAGCACTGTTAGTGCTGGTGCTGTATGTTGTCTTTTACAATAAAATCTTTGCGATTACCTTTGACGAGAGCTTTGCTCGTGCGATAGGAGTCAATACTGATAGATATAGGACGCTTTTAGCTGCCTTGACGGCACTTGTGGTGGTGGTGGGTATGCGTATTATGGGGGCAATGCTGATGTCAAGCCTGCTGGTATTCCCTGCAATCACCGCTATGCGTATATTCAGCACATTTCGTTGCACAATTATATGTGCCGCAACGGTGTCAGTTGTCTGTCTGCTAGCTGGGTTGCTCGGTTCACTACTATTTTCTATCCCTACTGGGGCAAGCATAGTTATGGCAAACTTGATAGCTTATGCATTGGCAAGGGTGGTAGGCAGGTAATGCGCGCTTTTCTCTAGTGCGACAACTGAAATGCTATATATGACATATTAGCAAGCAGTGCTGACACTGCCACTGCATAGAGTAGTGCATTTCGTGCGGTGTGCCCCAGCACGGTATTAAGTGCTTGAGCGTCTTTCACATTCAGTC
>BNUJ01000113.1 GCA_025997275.1 Deferribacterales bacterium | reverse complement strand
GCAGACTTGAGGGTGAACGAGCAAAAGCCATTGAAACTGCCAGAAATTTTTTAGCACTTGGTATGCCTATTGATTTTGTATCAAAGGGCACAGGGCTTTCGCTTGCCGAGTTAAAAGAACTACAGAACGACATTGTCGTATAAAATAGTAGGCTGATTTTTTCTAAAATCATATTGACAGCCCCTTAAATATTTTTTACAATACCTAGATTTATTGATTTTAGGGGTATTTGATGCAACGTATGAGCAACACACACACACACAGCAAAAATCGTGCCAACAGGCATGCTGGGCATCTTGTAGTCTAGCTTATCTTGATTCTTTAACACAAACAGCTCACTTGTTGTCTGGTGAACCCGTAACCTGTAGGCTTGCGGGCGTAGATTCGCATTGTCGCACAGTGGCGCACGGCTATTTCACAAACCCTTTACCGCTAATATGAGCAATTTATCAATATTCACAGAGTTTTATGCTCAATTATGAGCAAAAACATAAATAATAGCCGTGCGGGCTAAAAGCGCAGGAGGATATTATGGCTGAAGAAGAAAAAAAGTGTAAGAACTGTAGGTTCTTCAATGGAAAAGTATGTTCTGTTGATGGGACAGAGAAGAACCCCGCCTGGAGTTGCAGTAACTTTTCATCTGTCCACTAGAGCATTCTAGTGTTGAGCAAGGGGGTTTGGGTATATGCCCAGCCCCCGTGAAGTGTTTTAAGTATGATTAAAGGAGAATACTATGAAAGAACGTTTAGAAAAGTTATATGTATCAGTAAGCAAGGAGATAAAGGAAACTGCATTTGCTCACGTAAGCTATAGCGAGTTGCTAATACCTAACCTATCAAAATTTTCAGCTACAGAGTTGAAAGAAAAACTCAGCAATAAAGCTGGGAAACATTTCATATACATTATCTCAACAGAACACTTTCCGTATCAACGTGAAGAAATTGTCAAAAAGTTTGACAAATTAGAGGTAAATACGTGCAAAATAAATGATGAAAATAACGAAGATAAATGGAAAGCCAGCAAAAATGGCAAGACTTGCTTATACGTTGGTAAATCAGATGACTTAGAAAAGCGGTTGAAGGAGCATTTGGGCTTACTAAAAGCTAAAACAACTTATGCTATGCACCTAAACGAGTGGTGGAAAGACGCAGACATAAAGATTACTATACTTGAGTATAACCTTGATATAAAATATGTAAAATTGCTGGAATATTCAATATGGAACGACCTAAAACCATTGTTTGGCAAGCAGGCATAGGCTATAGAAAGTAAAAAGCAAGCTCCTATATATACGTGGCTGGACTTATAAAAAGGTGCAAGCAATCCTTACAAGGGAGAGAATAAACACGAGTGTTTAACAATTCACAGATTGCTAAGAATATTACATTCTTTTCATTGCAATCTCTCGTATTTCTTAGATAGTTTTGAACGTCAAGATATTGATTGTCCTGTGCACCCCCCCTTTGTTATAGGGGATAATAAGCTGGTTGTATTAGTGGAACATCAGTCTACTGTGAACCCTAATATGCCGTTAAGGTTTTTAGAGTATATTGCCCGTTTATATGAGACGATACTCTCTGAGAAGCCAATATATACGACTCGTATAGTGGAGATACCTACTCCAGAGTTTATAGTGTTGTATAATGGGGCTACTTATATGCCCGATGAAAAGATATTAAAGCTATCGGATATGTTCAATGTGTAATTAGGTTGCTTGTCAACGTTATTTGCAAAAAACAAACCCACGCAGAGGTGCGGAGGCTTGACATAAACCTGTTGATAATACTAAAATTGGAAAAGCGATATTGGTGACTTGACGTGTCGCTTATCAAATCTATTCTTGCAAAAACAAGCTCGCTCAAAGGGTGCTACCTTTGCCTGTATGGAGGCAGAGGCTGAACTTATCGCCCTAATTAGAACTATGCCGAGCGACAAGGTTCTGCTTGCCCGCAAAATAATAGGGACAATAGCATAAGCAGAGACAGGGGGAAAAATTAGCAAGAGTAAGGGCTAATTATCCTTGTAATTTGCACAGGCTAGTGTTATCTTGGTGAACACTATGCCACAAGATATGTTTAAGAGGGTGGAGCTGCCTAAACAGCTACCAGATGAGCGCAGGCACAATTTCAGCGAGGTATCACTCGGCTATACGATTGCTATGGCACAGACTGAGGCGAGCAGATGTTTAGAGTGTCCAAAACCGCTTTGTAGGGACGGTTGTCCCGTCGGTATTCAGATACCTCAATTTATCCATTTCGTCAAGGGTGGCGACTTTGAGAGTGCTTATAATAAAATCGCAGAAGATTCTAACCTCCCTGCTATATGTGGCAGGGTATGCCCCCAAGAGGAGCAATGTGAAAAGCGTTGTGTCCGAGGCATAAAAGGCGATGCCGTATCTATCGGTGCTTTAGAGCGTTTTGTGGCAGACTGGTATATGAACAATAAACAATTTGCACCAGCTGATATAAAACAGAACGGCAAGCGGGTAGCAGTTGTGGGGGCGGGTCCGTCTGGGCTAACCTGTGCGGCTGACCTAGCAAAGCGTGGCTATAGCGTGACAGTGTTTGAGGCGTTGCATAAGGCGGGTGGCGTATTGAGCTATGGCATACCAGAGTTTCGCCTGCCGAAGGCACTTGTTGCACGTGAAATTAAGAATCTTGAAACTCTTGGTGTCAAGTTTGAAACAAATGTTGTAATAGGCAAGTCTGTCACGGTGGATGAACTATTCGCTGACGGTTTCAGAGCGGTTTTTATAGGCTCAGGTGCAGGGTTGCCAACGTTTATGAATATAGAAGGGGAGAATTTGAACGGCGTCTATGCTGCCAATGAATATCTGACGCGTTCTAACCTGATGAAAGCATATAGCAAAGATTCCACCACTCCCATTAAGCGCGGTGGCAGGGTGGCTGTGGTAGGTGCGGGCAATGTAGCTATGGACTCCGCGCGAACTGCTCTGCGTCTAGGAGCTAGCGAGGTGACCATAGTATATAGGCGCGGCAAAGATGAGATGCCCGCCCGTGAAGAAGAGATAGAAAATGCAGTTGAGGAGGGCGTCAAATTGCAGCTCCTGACCGCCCCCGTTGAAGTGATAGGTAAAAATTTCAAGGTAGCTGGTTTGCGCTGTCAAAAGATGGAGCTTGGCGAGGCAGACGTTTCAGGCAGACGGCGTCCCACACCTGTAAAGGGTAGCGAGTTTGTGCTGAACGTTGAAACCGTTATAGTTGCGATAGGTCAATCGCCTAATCCATTGCTCTGCAGGACGACTTCAGGATTGAACACCCATAAATGGGGCGGGATTATCGTCAATGAAGAAACTATGGAAAGCTCCAAGCCCAATGTCTATGCTGGTGGCGATGCCGTAACGGGTGCTGCAACCGTCATACTCGCTATGGGCGCGGGCAGGAAGGCTACAAAAGCCATAGATGAAAGATTAAAGGGCTAGCTATAACTTAAAGTTTGCCCGTCAAGCTCTTGCCTTTGTCAGAGTGCCGTTGCTGACCCGACAGCTTTGTCTTTCTGATGCGAATAGAGAGCGGCGTTACCTCCACCAGCTCGTCTGGAGCCAAGAAGTGTATAGATTCTTCCAGCGTCAGTGGCTTTATTGGGCGTAATATCGTATTCTCATCCTTAGCGGCAGCGCGTAGGTTCGTCAGTTTCTTCTCTTTGCAGGG
>BNUJ01000112.1 GCA_025997275.1 Deferribacterales bacterium | reverse complement strand
AAGCGTGTATTAGGCAACTTGTCCAGCACCAGCCGAGCAGCTTCCATAAAGTAATCAGGTCCCTTTTGATATGTTACTCTGCCTAAAAATAGAACCCGTTTCTCATTCAAACATAAATCAGGTATTTTATAATCTTTTGCTGCATTGCCCTTGGTAACGGCGTTATGCACTACCTCTATCTTGCTTTCAGGTATGTTGTAGTGTTTCATTATCAAGTTTTTCGTATATTGGCTAACTGCTATAACCTTATCAGCCGCATCATAACCCATCCATTCAATATGAGCTATCTCAGAGTTGACATTTTCCATAGTGCTCCTGTCAAACTCTAGTGCATGGGCATGCACAAATAGCGGCTTGCCTGTGATACGTTTAGCCATAATTCCCGCTAGATAGGTCATCCAGTCGTGTGCATGGATTACATCAAAGCTCTCCTCTAGCGCAATCGCTCCCGCCGCAATGCTATAGCGATAGACTTCACTCATTAAATCTTGCCCATAACCGCCGTGCAGTGAAATCGTCCCATCGTTATAGCCATATATAACGCTATTAAGAGCCATTTCGTTCCTGCTAACCACAAGACTTTGCAGATATTCATCGTAGCTACGCGGAGTAAAATAGGGGCTTGTCATAGCCGAATCAACCGAATGAACCGACACGTTCTTTTCCCACATCTCATCAAACGCTCTACGCCACCGAGAATCGTAATATTTATTTTTAACTTGAACGCCGTCTGCTGTTCTCTGCCTAATGCCATATTCAAGTGGTACTTCGCCGATACCCTTAGCCTGCGGTTGCACAAATATAACCTGCGTCCCCTTGCGGGCAAGTGCCTGCGTCATATCGTAGCAAGCTGTACCCAGCCCACCACTCATATACGGAGGGTATTCCCAACCAAACATTAACACTCGCATTAGTGCCTACCCTTTTTTGGTTCTAACAGAGGAACTGCCCTTATTACCGCCTCGCTGAACTTCTCCAAATAATTGAGTGCTCTCATACTTGCCTAAATCAAGCGAGTTCACCCACTCGGCATAAACATCAGGTTCATATTCATTAACCAACTGCAACATCCGTAGGCAACCCGCCACACTCCATGCCTGTGCTATAGTGCCGTCCGCTTGGTGCGGCGGGTCTCCTGCAAATATTTCCGATATGCTACCTACCCCCGCATCAGCTAAATGTTGCGTAAATAGTGGTTTTATAGTCCGTAATAATTTACCTGCTGCAACCCCGTCATCACCTTTATGACAACGGAGCAATGCCTCTGCGTAATGTGACAAAAGCCAAGTCCAAACAGTGCCCTGATGATATGCGCCGTCCCGTTCTGCAGGTCCGCCAGCGTAGCTAGCTCTGTAGCCATAAGAACCGGGAGCAAGCGTCCTAAGCCCGAATGGTGTCAGCAGATAATGGCGCACCCGCGCAATAGCTTCTTTGTGGTATTTCTCTTCCAATATCGGATACGGCATAGACATAGCAAATATTTGATTCGGTCTTAATGACATATCGCGCCAGCCGTCCCGCCATACATCGGCTAGATAGCCTCCCTGCGGGTCGCTAACCCAGAAACGCTTAAAAAACTCATTCTGTATAGCTTCTAAATCGGGCTTTTCCCATGTCTTATCTTTAAATTCAACAGCCAATTCATTCGCAAAAGCTAACGCGTTAAACCAAAGTGCATTTATCTCAACAGGGCAACCGTGTCTCGGCGTAACGGGCACACCATTCACACTGGCGTCCATCCACGTAAGCTGTGTGTTCTCATCTCCTACGTGCAACAGTCCCGATGCATCCACAAATGCAAACGGCACGCTACCATTGCTATACGCCGCTATAATATCTTTTATAACAGACCAAAGCTCCTTCTTGACAAACGATTTAGAGCTAGGGTCAGCCACTAACATCTTGCTGATAGCCCAAATATATGTAAGCGAAGCGTCTGCAGAGTTATATGCATGGCTATTGCCGTCAGATGAGTACATATTCGGAATAAGTCCATCTTTTATATACCGAGTAGCTGTTTGCAATATATGCGCACCAACAGCCACTCTGCCCGCACAGAACGTTAAGCCCGGTAGCGATAAATACATATCTCTACCCCATACGCCGAACCAGTGGTAGCCCGCAACTACAGCAGGGTCGCCATTCAGCTGGCGAATGATAAACTTCTCCCCCTCCAGTGCAAGGTGTCCCTCTAACGTGTCGGCATCTTTAGCTAACAATTCACGCCTAGACAGCTCCGTGAACCACACCTTCTCTATAGTGGCATTTTTCTCAGGAAACATCTCGTCAAACGGCTCTGTAGAGGCAAACAGATAAACTTTCTTATTGGGAACAAGCTCTATTTCAAACTCACCGGGCATAAAGAGGTCTTCCCTGCTGTCAAAACCACGTTCAGCCTCAACTATATACTCAACGTTTTTATACCAGTATTGTTTTTTGCCCACAACGGTATTGTTGTCGCCGAATAGTTGCAGACATAGCTGTGGCACCCCCTTGTAAGCATTTAACTTATAGCCTGATGGGATAGGAGTTGTTTTCTTGTTTATAACATCATTTTCGTGCGTGAGTGCGTGAAAGTGCCGAAACGCAGTCATAGGCTTGATACGCAGGTGTGCTTTAGGCATATCGGATGAGCAGTGTATATGGTAGCTGATGATAACGGCACGCTTGCCGGGCACCATCATAACCTCTTTTACTATCTTCAAATCGCCGAACATATACTTAAATATAGTCCAGACACCAGTTTCCATTGCGCTGATATATTCGTGCCCGACAGGGTGTTGCACACCATCAGGGTAGCGGTGAGACGAGAAAAACATCTCTTTGTTATCTACAAGAACAGACTCATCAAGTGAGGATAATAAGACGTGACGATTCTCCAGTCCAGCACCCGCCACAAGCAATCCGTGATATTTACGGGTATTGCAACAGATGAGCGAGCTAGAGGCGTAGTCGCCAGAACCATTAGTTTCAAGCCATTCTTTACGGAGTGACTTGCGAATGTTCTGACAAGCCACCTTGTCAAAGCAAAACCTCATACCTTTCCCCTAATACTAGTGAAACCCCAGCAACAGCGATGATTATATTACGATGGCACGTTGAAACTTGTGCCCACTGTTTTGCACAATTCTAGCACATAGTTCTAACAATGTCCAATAAATATATTAAAACTTTCCATCCCTTGCAAACGCTCTAATACTCCGTTTATGCTACTTGACTTTCCATTCTGTTTATGCTATGTTAGCAGTTATGTTAAGACATATAGTGCTACTAACCCTAGCGGTAATACTCTATGTAGGGGGGGCGTCGTTGGCTAATAGCGAGGAATTTAAACTGGCAAATGGCATGTCGGTGGTCTTTGAGCAGACGCCGCGCACACAGGTTATATCGGTGCAGGCATGGGTAAAGACTGGCTCTGTTAATGAAGTGCCTAAAATAAATGGCATATCGCACTTTTTAGAGCACTTAGTATTCAAGGGGACTAAGAACTTTAAGCCCGATGAGCTGGATGCAGTGGTGGAGTCGCATGGCGGGCGCACTAACGCTGGCACGAGCAAAGACTTCACCGAATATCACGTAACTATCCCGGTAGAGTTTGCAGATATTGCATTCAAGGTAGTGTCTGATATGGTATTTAATGCACTGTTCATCCCCGAAGAGATTGAGCGGGAGAAGCCTGTTGTCGTCCAAGAGATACAGCGCAAGTTTGATGACCCTACTTACGAAATGTGGCATGATATGGTGCTGGATA
>BNUJ01000111.1 GCA_025997275.1 Deferribacterales bacterium | reverse complement strand
ATAGATATTTTCATTTTTTACGGCTACTGTCAAGACAATAACTAACAGATTTTTAATAGCTTTTTAACGAATACTCAAAGGTAGCCTCAATCCGCAAGATTCTAACATTTTCTTATCCGTTAATATTTCCTGTGCATCACCCATTATAGCCAGCTTGCCATGTGTCAGCACCAGCACCCTGCTACACACATCAAGGGCTAGGTCTAAATCGTGCGTGGCGATTAGCTGTGCATGTGGCAACCCTTTCAAGAGAGCTATTAAAGTTTCTCTGGCGGCTGGGTCTAGGTAGGAGCTTGGCTCGTCCATTAGCAATAACTGAGGCTCCATAGCTATAATGGTTGCTAGTGCAGCAATGCGCTTTTCCCCGCCCGATAGTCGCATAGGTTGCTTTGCGGACAGGTGCGCAATGTTCAACGTTTCAAGGGTGCTGTTCACACGCTCGCTCACCTCGTGAGCATCTACCTTTCTATTCTGCAAGCCGAAAGCGACATCATCGTAGATAGTAGGCATAAATAGCTGGTCGTCTGGGTTCTGAAATAGCAAACCGAGCTTCTCACGTATAAGCGGCAAATTTTTATCCGATAATTCAATGTCGCCGACCCGCAGTTCACCGCTGCTCAGCCGAACTATGCCCACCATAGCAAGTAACAGCGTAGATTTACCCGCCCCGTTTGCACCAACTATCGCTACGTGCTCGCCCTCTGCGATATTAAAGCTCACCCCATCCAGCGCATAAACGCAGTCGGGATATATAACTGATAGGTTTTTCGCCACTATCATCTAGCAAAGCCCAAAAACAGATTGCCTACTAATAGTGAGATATTAGTAATACGCAATAATATTATAGCAAGGCATACTGGCACGATGTAGCGTATTTCCGATGGATTATCTATTGTCTTGTAACGGAATGTGCCGTCAAAAGCACGACACTTCATAGCGGCATAGACTCGCTCAGCACGTCCTAGACTGCGCAAGAGCAACTGTCCTAAGAAAGAGCCTATATCGCGTAAAGCTATACCCTTATTTTTAGCAGGGGAGCGCAGACGATATGCTGTGCTCGCCAGTGCCACCTCGTCAAGCAATACCAATACATAGCGATAAGTCATAAGCATAGCCATAGTAAATATTTGTGGCACTTTTAGGCGTGAAAGTTGCGTTGAGATAGCATAGATAGGTGTTGTAGCAATCAATAATACAACTGACGATACAGTAAGCAGGCTCTTTATGATAATTGATGAGCTTATGGTTAGCCCATAAATATCGCGATTGAATAATAATGTTGATAGTCCTGCAAATATGACAAACGGGACGGCTAAACGTGGCAACAATACCCTGAACGGCGTATCTGAAAGTGTTGCTATGACTATCGGATATGTAGCGAACGGGATAAGTCCGCTGATGTTATATCTATCAACCGATATTACGCTTACCACATAGACAAGCGTTGTAATGAGCTTGCTCATAGCAGACAGCCTATGTATGGGGCTATCTGCACGTGCAAGCTCGTCTAAATAACGGATTTCTCCCGCAACACTGTCTATGTGAGCCTGCATTACACCTTCTTGTGCCACCTAGCTAGCCGTGCTATAACCAGCCCTGCAGATGTTGCAAGCACAAGGGTAATAAGCCCGCCTACAATACCTGCAAACTTTGAGTCGTAGTCGGGCATAAAGGCACTCTTTGCTTGCACGTTCGCCACAAGGCTATGAACGGGACCAGCCACCTCAATGTCAGAGCCGCCCGTGCTCCTTTCTATTGCCCATTCAAGCCCATCGGGGTATTGACTAGCAACCAGCGATAGCCCGCCCGCCATTAAGACGGCTGCTACGGCAAGTGCAACAACTACGCCCCTAACGGGGATATTAACCTCTTTATTATCTAAACTGGCAAATATTAGCTCTGGACGGCTCCCGTATATAAATGAGAGCACTGCCGCTGTAGCAAGCCCTTCGCCTACACCTATGGCTAGGTGTATAGGTTGCATTAGTAGCACAAATGCGACTAATGGTAGCTCGGCAATGCGAGATGCGCTAGTTTCAAGCACTACGCCGAACGCCCCAAGCTGCAAACCAACCACAACGGCTATAAATGAGGCGATAGAGAGTCTGCGCACATTTACACTACGTGATACAAGTGGCTTGTATATTAGCGGATAGGCGATGAATGCGGGGATAACGCCCATATTGAATATGTTGCAGCCCAGTGCCAGCAAGCCACCATCTGCAAAAAATAAGCATTGAACAACTAAAATAGAGGCGATGGTGATTAGTGCGGCGTAAGGTCCCAGCAGTGCCGACAGGAGTAGCCCCCCTCCGATATGCCCGCTAGAGCCTGTGCCCGGTATAGTGAAATTCAACATCTGTCCTGCAAATACAAATGCGCCCATCACACCCATAAGGGGGATTAGCCTGTCAATATTTTTCGCTCTCTTCAGCTTGGAAGCGGAGTAGCCTATAGCACCAGCACCGACAACGGCTACAATGCCACCGACTTCAGCAGAAAGCAATGCGTCTGCCATATGCATGAGTTCACCTCTCTTACAATGTATTATAGTTATTGAGAGCTGATAAGTCAAGGCATAATTAGCATTGCATCCCCATAGCTGAAGAAACGATAGTGCTTATTAACGGCGTGTTTATAGGCACTCATACACAGCTTGTAGCTCACTAGTGCGGAAACCAGCACTATGAGGCTTGATTTAGGCAGATGAAAATTGGTGAGCATTCCGTCCACCACCTTAAACTTGTAACCCTGTTTGATAAATATATCAGTGCTACCCCTATCAGTCGCCTGAACTACGCCCCGTTCGTCAGTGGCAGATTCCAGTGCCCTAACGGACGTAGTGCCTACGGCTATTAGCTGCTTGCCGCTACGCTTTAACGCATTTATTTCGCTAGCTGTGTGCTCATCTATGCTGTAATATTCCCTGTGCATTGTGTGTTCTGAAAGTCTTTCAGTCTTGATTGGACGGAATGTGCCGATGCCAACGTGTAGCGTTATATGTTTTATGCTCACACCTCTGGCTGTTAGGGCGGCTATAATATCATCTGTGAAGTGTAGTCCTGCCGTAGGTGCCGCAACTGAGCCGTCCTGTGCAGCATATATGGTCTGGTAGCGCAGGCGGTCATCATCGGTAGCCGTGCGGCGGATGTAAGGTGGCAGGGGAATCGTCCCATACATTCTGATTAGTTCATTTATAGGTATCTGCGAGCGGATAAGCCAGCTGCCGTCTGGTTGTTGCTCTGTCAGTTCTATAATATTAGTAGCGCCTATCTTGATGTGGGTGCCTGTCGCAAAATGCCCGCGAACAAGGGCTAGCGCGCTGTAAATATCTCCATTATGGCTGGTTTCTAGCGCAAAAACTTCTGTTCGTCCCCCAGTTTGTTTATGGGCGGGCAACCTTGCGGGCAAAACGCGCGTATCGTTCACTACCAGAAAATAGCTGTCATCAAGCAGATTGACTATATCAGAAAATTGTTTATCTGCAAGAACACCGGCAGTCTTGTTTATGTGCAATAAGCGGGACGCACCGCGTGTGTCGGGTGGCGTCTGTGCAATCAGCTCATCGGGCAGCTCGTAATCGTAGCTGGTTAAAGCGTCTAAATCATATTCATAATCATTGCTCATAATAGCTTGACTTTTTAGCATATTCAGCGTAAATAATCTATTATGAAACGTATAATATTTGTGATTTTGGGGGTATGCCTTATGGCTGCGGTGACTGCTAATGCGGCGACTTTTGTCACGCTGAAAACTAACTATGGGAATATCGTATTGGAGTTATATCCCGATAAAGCTCCTATAACTGTTAAGAACTTCACTGACTACGTGAAAGCGGGCTATTATAGTGGAACGAT
>BNUJ01000110.1 GCA_025997275.1 Deferribacterales bacterium | reverse complement strand
TGAAATGGCTTATCGTATAGATATGACATCAGCAGTGAATCTGCAGTTTGGCATAGGATATGCTACTGGCATTGTAAATGTCTTATCAGATGTAACTAACAAAAACGCCTTTGTAAATGAACCACCCTCTGTGTTACGCGGTTTTGCAACGCTGGGCATAGTTATCTAATTTAATACTGGAGCCATGTAAATGTCTGGAACGATAGAAATATTTTTACTGACCCTTTCAATTTTATTCTTTGTGAGCCTGCTCGCTACAAAAGCCAGCACACGTTTCGGTGTGCCTGTGTTGTTAATATTCCTTGCTGTGGGTATGCTATTTGGTGGCGATGGACTAGGGCTAGATTTTGAGAGCCTGCAACTGGCAAATGGTGTCGGCACGGTGGCACTATCTTTAATACTGTTTTCTGGCGGGCTTAACACTAGACTTGCCGATGTAAAGCCTACACTTGCACCCGGTCTGACACTTGCCACGCTGGGCGTCCTTGTTATCACATTCGTAGGAGCGATATTTATCTGGATAGCTACTAACCTGTTAATAGTGAAAGTAAGTTTTACATTTTTAGAAGCACTGCTATTATCAGCAATAATGTCATCTACTGACTCAGCATCGGTATTTAATATACTTCGCACAAAAGAGTTAAACTTAAAATACAATTTGGGTCGTCTGTTAGAGGTAGAAAGCGGCAGCAACGACCCTATGGCGTATATGCTAACTACTACATTTATGTCGCTGATAATATCAACCGCTACTTTTAGCATAGGCAAGGTAGTGTTTGATGTGATATTGAGCCTTGGAGTAGGTGCTTTAGCTGGACTTGCTGTCGGCTATATAGGCATACGAATTATCAACAAGATAAACCTTAATAATGAAGCACTCTATCCTATTCTAATAGTAACTATGTGCATATTCTCGTTTTCGGCTACGTATTTCTTACATGGCAATGGCTATTTAGCAGTCTATATCAGTGGACTAGTGCTCGGCAATGGCAAAATCGTCAATAAACGCTCATCTGTTAACTTTTTTGAAGGACTGTCGTGGCTGAGCCAGATTACATTATTTTTAACGTTAGGGCTATTGGTTCGTCCGCACGAGTTGCTAGGAGTGTTGCTATCAAGCATAGTAATAGGTGCAAGTTTAATCTTTATAGCCCGTCCTATCAGCGTAGCGGTATGTATGGCACCATTTAGACAACAATATAACTTAGATTCTATGAAGTTTATAGTATGGGGTGGTTTGCGTGGGGCAGTGCCTGTGGTGTTTGCGATACTGCCACTAGTAGCGGACACTCCTAATGCACGGGTAATGTTTAACATCGTATTTTTTATATCGCTTATCTCTTTGCTTTTACAGGGCACAACATTAGCAAGTCTTGCCGTTAGGTGGGGCTTGATAGAAAAAACCGTTCATGGCGACACCTTAAAGCATTTCGGTATAGAACTAGATGAGGGGATTAAGTCTGCAATGTCAGAAATTTTGCTGACTGAAACGCAACTAGTGGATGGAAACCGTCTAGTGAACTTAGACTTGCCCGATAAGACGCTCGCTGTTATGGTAAAGCGCAAGGGTAGCTATTTCATACCCAAAGGCAATACTGAGCTAGCCTCTGGCGACCGACTGCTAGTAATCACAGATGATGAGAACGCCCTGAGAGAAACCTATGAATCTATGGGCATACATAAGTATAATCTGAAAAAACAAGATTAGTCGCTAGCACATAAACTAACTCTTGACAACCTCCCCTTTTTCTGCTATAGTTCACGCACAATTTAGTTAAGCTATGAGGGAATCAGGCTGGTGGAAGTTCTTTATGTATATATGTTATGTATATATTTAGGGGCTATTCTATCAGCTTTTTTTATTTGTTAGCGAACGAGTTGGTGTTGTGAATTGAACTATGGGGTTGCAGGGAGGCTTGTTTATGTCATTTAGTGTTTATACTAATACGGCGGCTGTGTTGGTGCAGGGAGGTATCAGCAGTAGTGCGAAGGCATTGTCACATTCAATAGAGGGGTTATCTAGTGGGTTGCGCATAAACCATGCGTCAGACGATGCTTCGGGTATAGCTATATCAGATAAGTTAAGGACACAGATAAGCGGGTTATCAAAGGCTACTGCTAATGCGCAGGATGCTATTTCGTATTTACAGACTATGGATGGTGCGTTAGGTGTAGTGAATGATATGCTTTTGCGTATGAGGGAGCTATCAGTTCAAGCGGGTGGAGGTTCGTATACGTCTAATGACCGAGCGGAGTTGCAGAAGGAGATAGAGGCGTTAAAGGGCGAGGTGAACAGGGTTAGTTTGACGACAGAGTTTAACACGAAGAGGTTATTGGATGGCAGCAATGGTGTATCTATATCTGCGTCATCGGGGATAGATGTTGCTCTTATTTCATATAGTCAGCTGGGGGGGGGGGCTACTACCCCTGTATCAGGAGATTACAAGCTAACATTTAGCACTAAGGCAGGGGAAAATGCAGTCTATCAGACAGCACAACTCATGGACTATACGAAGTCGTTGGTATATCCGAAAGGTCTGACTAACATACAGGTAGAGGGACTAGACGACGTCACACAAGTGCACTTCACAGTTAACGATGATACAGTGCATATAGTGCCATTTCGCATTAACGCTAGCAACTGGGCGGTGCCGACGAGTGGTGGGCTACAGACAAACAATATTGCTGACTACAGACAAGTGCTATTAGAGCAATCACATGGGTATCCTGCATACAATGCGACCATAACCAACGATGGTGTTCCCACTACGTATACGATTGACGACTACACTTATCCGTATGATAACTTCTCAGGCTTTTATATGGGATATGAGATAGTTTCTATGGCTGACGCCGTAGGAGGCGCAACGCATACACAATATGCTTCTGCCATGGGCAATACCACTTACATAGACCTTGCTGATGGCACAAAAGCATGGCAACTCTTAAACGGTGACTTTCTCCGCTCATTTTATGTGGACCCTGCTGACGGGGTAACGCACTATGCAGATGTTTTTGGAACACCCTTTACTTGGACTGGAGGTCTTACTTATAGGGCAAGCATATATACGCAAAAGGCTAATAACACTTATAGCAGTCTTCAGTATTTCATCTCCGCGACTGCTGTCAATAGCATGGCTGTTGGCGACAAGGCTTTGTTTTACTACCAAGCAAATAGTCCCGATGTGGAGGTTATACCGGGCATTACTAACTGGACAGATACTAACACCAACTGGAATATTAACTCTGCGAATATGACGTATATAAAGACTGTTTCACTGGATATAGATGTGCCTAATGGGACTAATATAGTGGGTTCTAATTTATCTCCTAAGGTCTTTTGGGATATAAGAGACCCTCACGTTGAGTTCACAGCTATGACTATAGAGAACGGGGAGTTCAAGGAGATAAAGATTAGCTGGGACAGGGACTGGAACGTGCCCGATGATGAAGTGACCGGTGGTGAATGGGGCTGGATAGCGCCGACACCAGATAACACCAAATTAAAAGATTCCATTGTTGGTGGCAGGCTAGTGTTCGCTAATGAGGACGGACGAATGCTGCTTGATAATACGCAGACTATAACTATATATGGCAATGGCAAACAGGCAGAGATTACCCTTGAAGGGGAAGATACCATTCAAGACCTAATAGATAAACTAGCTAATGCCATAGGTAGCAAAGCTGGCTTAGATATGGCTAATGGGTTAAAGATAGAAGACCTTGTTAAGATAACCCCTGATAAGACTACCTCATCAACATCACTTAGTGGAATACTTGATAGTGAAGCAACACTTACTATCCAAACGGGATTAACAGGGGAATCTTCCGAACTGCACTTCTCAGGTGATGAGGGTGTTCTTAACGCATTAGGCTTAC
>BNUJ01000109.1 GCA_025997275.1 Deferribacterales bacterium | reverse complement strand
ACGGACGGCATTATGGATAAATATGTGCCACCAGTGAAAGAGCAAATAGCAAAGAGGTTTGCTCTCAAATAGTCTCTGTGCTATCCTGATGTTTAGTTCACACCCCTGCGTGTAGCACTTCTCACAAGGGTGGGGAAAGAGGTTGATTTAGTGCTTGAAAACAGCAATGGCGAAGTGCTGAAAGTGTCAACAGTAAAGACTTTACTGGGTTAAAAGAACTAAAAGTCACCTCTGATAACAAGTTTCAAGGTGGGATAGTAATCTATACAGGCAATGAAACTGTTCCTTGCGGGGATAAACTTTGGGCTATACCGCCTTGCTATCTGTGGAATGAAAGCTATTTATTCCCTACTTGACAACATCGTTCACACGTATTATACTAATAAAGTAATGTTATTTGGGGGTGCTCGGTTTCGACGGGGCACTGAGGGTTTTGGGAGCATGCCAAGGACCGTGACCTTGTAAAAACGCGGACAATTATAAACGCAGAAGAAGATTACTCTTTAGCGCTTGCTGCCTAAGTGTAGCACATCTTTGGTTGCGGTTTCGCCTGTGGCGGACTAGAGGTGTAAAATTAGCAGGCTGGTTAGATGGTTTGCCCTGCGCCGTCTAATAAGATTTAGGGGCTATTATCAAGCTTAGCTCGGCTGTAAGCGTAGCTTGAATGAAACTTAAATGCAGCATAAGCATGTAGTTGCCTTTAGCTGTAGGTTCTTCGGACGAGGGTTCGATTCCCTCCACCTCCATTTTCTATTCTGCATACGATAAAATTCTTTGGAGTATTGCTGAATATAGACTTAATATCGTTTTTGTCAACATGTCTTAACTCGCCCTGTCTTTGCGTATCTTCATTGCGGGGGTGTCTATGCGCCAGATGCCGCTAACTTGATAAAATCTGTAAGGATATGCATTTTGGATTGGTCTTATAATAGTTGTCGTCTGCAGGTATTGGCTGATTACACGGAACGTGCCAGAGTGAGCGACAATCAAAACCGGTATATTCATCTGTTGAATGCTAGCAAGTGCCCGCAAAACGCGCTCAGTAAAGGTTGTCCACCGCTCAACGCCCATATCATCTAAAATATAGCTGTCAATGGTGCTCTTGTCCTTACCCGCTAGTTTGCCCCAGTGCCGCTCCTCTAAGTCGTCTAGGGTGATTACTCGCACGTCTTCTCTGTTTTCTAGGATTTTCTCCGCCGTCTGAACCGCTCGCTTCATAGGGCTTATTATGCAACTACGTATATCAATATTAGTCATAGCCAGTGCTGCTAGGCTAGCCTGCGACTCCCCTAGAGCATTTAACGGAACGTCAAGCTCGCCTGTAACAAAGCCGTTCGCATTGTATTCGGTCTCCCCATGACGGATGAAATAAAACTCATTGCTGAATAGGGGGATTCTAAGCTTCATAGACTACGTAATCACCCTCTTGTATTCTGCGTTTGATGTGTTTTTTGATTATATCGCGCCTAAATGCTGGTATCTTATCAATAAACAGCACACCCTCAAGGTGGTCTATCTCGTGCTGTAAGATTCGTGCTAGCTGCCCCTCAGCATCTACCTCACGCACAGAGCCTGTCTCATCCATCGCGCGCACCTTTAGTCTGGCAAACCGCTTTACGGGACAGTATTCCCCTGGCAGCGACAAACAGCCCTCATCGCCTACTATCTCACCATTAGCCTCTAAAATTTCTGGATTCACATATACTTGCGTCTTGTGAACCTCTGCGTTGCTACCGCCCTCATCTAACACCACTATGCGCAAATTACGCCCCACCTGCGGTGCTGCAACGCCATAAGCCTGCATACTATACAGGGTATCGGTCATATTTTTTATCAGTTCTGATATTTCCTCTGTAATGCCCTTAACGGGGATAGACTTCTTCCGCAAGCTCGCAGCGGGATACGTCACTATATCCAATACCATAGGACTAACTCAGTCCTGCGAGGGTTATCCCCGCCCTTTCTTTAAGCTGCCCCACAGACATCAGCGGGACAAACTGGTCTAACTCAGGTCCCTTTGTGCGCCCAGTGAGAGCCACCCGCACAGCCATATATAGTGCCTTGCCCTTTGCTCCGCTCTCCTGCCCTATAGCTTTTATGTGCTCTTTATACCAGACAAGGTCTATATGAGCGGGTGCTTCGTCTAGGTGTGCCAAAAAAGCCGTAATTACGCCCTTTGACGTAGGTAGATTCAGTATTTCCAGTGCCTCTGCGTCAGGTCTCGGCATTGGACGGAAATAAACTGCTGTGTATTGAACTATATCAGCCAGTAGCTCTAAATTATCACGCACCGATGCGACAATCTTTTCCAGCAGGTTATTATCAAAGTCATCGTGTATATACCCCGCCTCTAGCAGGTATGGTTTAGCTAACGCTGTAATGCGCGCTATATTTCCAGAGCGTATATAGATACCGTTCATCCATTTTAGTTTGTCAAAGTTGAACACTGCCGCACTTGTTGACACTCTGTCAAAACTAAACTTCTGAATTAGTTCGTCTATTGTAAATATCTCCTGCTCGCTCCCATCAGACCAAGAAAGCAATGCCATAAAGTTTATCAACGCCTCAGGCAGATAGCCTTTAGAGCGAAACTGCTCAACACTAGTGTCCCCGTGTCGCTTTGAGAGCTTTTCTCTATCGCCACCTAATATCATTGGGATATGGGCAAACTTGGGAATATCATAGCCTAGTGCCTCAAATAGCAGGATATGTTTAGGGGTGTTAGATAGGTGGTCGTCCCCGCGGACTACATGCGTAATATGCATCAGCGCATCATCCACCACCACACCGTAGTTATATATGGGCACGCCGTTCGGACGCACTATGATAAAGTCGCCAAACGCACTTGTAGGGAAATGCACGTCTCCTTTGACTATATCGTGGACTACAACATCGTCTTTCTGTATCTTAAACCTAACAGACGGTTTTTCGCCAGCAGCTATGCGTTTGCTCGCATCTGCGGAGCTAATACTGCGACATTTTCCGTCATATATAAACTGTCTGCCCTGCCGCTTTGCATCCTCACGCTTTGCCTCAAGCTCTTCGTTAGAGCAGAAACAATAGTAAGCATCACCCGATTCAATCAGCTTGTCAGTTAACTTTTGGTATATTTCAAGGCGTTCTGTCTGCCTGTATGGTCCATACTGTCCGCCCTTGCCGCCAGCACCTTCGTCCCAGTCAAGACCCAACCAGTGCATATCCTCGTAGATAGTTTGTTCGCTAGTCTCGCTGGAACGCTCTAAATCGGTATCCTCTATGCGCAACACAAACGTCCCGCCTATATTGCGAGCGAATAGATAGTTGAATAGAGCCGCACGCACATTGCCAACGTGCAAGTGCCCTGTAGGGCTGGGGGCAAAACGAACGCGAACGCCCATAGTTTCAGCACTCATAGCACCCATTACTTCACCAGCATATTCATTATATCTACGTATTTACTGGACGCTTTATCTATAATATTTTGTGGCAGTGGCGGTGCAGGGGGTTGCTTATTCCAGCCTATATCTTCAAGATAGTTGCGAATTACCTGTTTATCCATACTATCCTGCTCCATGCCAACCTTATATGCCAGTTTAAGCCAAAATCTGCTAGAATCAGGTGTCAATGCCTCGTCTATTAGTATAATTTCGCCGTTAGGTAGCTTGCCAAACTCAAACTTAGTGTCAGCTATTATAATCCCCTTAGAGAAGGCATAATCAGCAGCAAACTTGTATAGTTCAAGCGTCTTGTCTCTCAAAAATTTGGCATCTTCTGCACCAATCATCTTAACAAGTCGCTCGTATGAGATGTTTTCATCGTGAGTGCCGACCGCTTCCTTAGTGGCGGGGGTGAACATAGGCTCCGACAAGCGTCCTGAAAGTTGCAAGCCACGTGGCAACTGAACTCCGCATACCTTGCAGTTAATCATATATTCTTTCCACGCAGAGCCTGTTATATGCCCGCGGGCAACACATTCCGCAGGGAAAGGTTTACACTTTTTAACGTGCATAGAACGCCCATTAA
>BNUJ01000108.1 GCA_025997275.1 Deferribacterales bacterium | reverse complement strand
CCAAACCTGCCCAGCATAAAGTTTAGCAGTCTTAATAAAATAGTGCCCACAGCTATTACTATCGCTCTGTTAGCTGCCATTGAGTCGCTCCTATCGGCTGTTGTGGCTGACGGAATGACTGGGGACAGGCACGATTCCAACACGGAGCTGTTCGCTCAAGGGATTGGTAATATTATGTCAGGCTTGTTCGGTGGTATCCCTGCAACAGGGGCTATTGCCCGCACGGTGACAAACATTAAAGCAGGTGGCGTAACGTCTGTGGCGGGATTAGTCCACGCTATAACGCTATTATTATTTATAATGTTATTCTCTGGGCTAGTGGAGCACATACCGATGTCAGCGATAGCGGGTATGCTTATGGTTGTATCTATAGATATGTTTAACTACAAGCGGTTCAAGACTTTCGCGAAAGCGGGCAGTGCTGAGTTCAGCATAATGTTGCTTGCCTTTGTGCTGACAATCGTAATAGATATAACGGTGGCAGTAGAGGTAGGCGTGGTGCTTGCCGCACTGATATTTATGAAGAAAATGAGTGATGTGACTACCCTTGACGATATGTCAGAGCACCATAAAGACAGAGCAGATGACCCTAACGACCTAATGTATAAAACCGTTCCTAATGATGTTGGCGTCTATGAAATTAACGGACCATTGTTTTTTGGTGCGGCTGACAACCTGATACACGCCCTTGAGAGCATAAACCACATGCCACACGTAGTTGTTCTGCGTATGAGGAAAGTTCCAGTTATGGATAGCACGGGTTTGAACGCCCTTGAGCGGTTCTGGGAGCTTTGCAGACTCAACCGCGCTGCCTTTTTAATATCGGGCATGCAGGAACAACCCTATGAAATGTTAAAGAATAATACATTGTTCAGACGTATCGGCGAAAAGAATTTGCTGAAAGATATAGACGCAGCACTTGCTAGAGCTAAAGAAATATTGAATGAAATGAAATAAAGGGTGGCGACAAAAAATTTCTTGACATGCCCATTCTGCTGTATTATTATTAGGAACAGGCAGGCTTGAACATGAAAAAAATAGAAGCAATAATTAAACCGTTTCAGCTTGATGACGTGAAAGAAAAGCTCACAGAGATGGGCATCACCGGAATTACCGTTACGGAAGTAAAGGGTTTCGGCAGACAGCTAGGGCATTCAGAGCTGTATCGCGGTGGCGAATATGTCATAGATTTTATCCCCAAACTAAAGATAGAGGTTGTTTTGCCTGACGATGTCGTGGAGCAGGCGGCGGAAGCCATTATGCTGTCCGCGCGCACGGGGCGTATCGGAGACGGCAAGATATTTATATTGCCTATTGAAACGGCTATTCGCATACGGACAGGGGAGACGGGAGAAGGTGCTTTGTAGCTTATGCGGGGTTCTAGTCCTAAAATATATAAAGAGGTGAAGGTATGACTGTTCAGGAAATTATGGCATTGTTGAAAAAGGACGTTCGTATGGTTGACATCCGTTTCACGGATATGCTCGGTGCATGGCAGCACTCGGTTGTTCCTGCGGCGGAGTTTCCGGAAGACGTGTTCAAGGATGGAGTAGCTTTTGATGGCTCATCCATTCAGGGCTGGAAAAGCATAGATTCAAGCGATATGCTTATTATCCCCGACCCTAACACTGCTTTTTTAGACCCATTCACAGAATTGCCCACAATAGTTATTAGTTGTGACGTGTTTGACCCTATCACAGGTGCTCCTTACGACAGAAGTCCGCGCTATATAGCTCAAAAGGCATTAGCTTACCTGAAATCAACTGGTATTGCTGATGAATGTTTTGTAGGACCAGAGCTTGAGTTCTTTATCTTTGATAACGTTCAATATCAAGTCGCTCCTCAAAGCACTTTCTATGCGCTTGATGCTAATGAGGCTGGTTGGAACACTCGCCGCTATGAGGATGGCAAAAATACTGGCTATAAGGTAGAAGCTAAGGCGGGCTATTATCCTGTTAGCCCTAACGATGCGCTTTATAACCTACGTGCAGAAATGGCTGTTACTCTGGAAAAGTCTGGTATATCGGTTGAGTGTCATCACCATGAGGTAGCAGTTGCCCAGCACGAGATTGATATTAAGTTCCGCCCTCTGCTAGAGCAGGCTGACAATGTGCTGAAATATAAATATATCGTCCGCAACGTAGCGTTGAAACACGGCAAGTCGGTAACATTTATGCCGAAACCATTGTTTGGCGACAACGGTAGCGGTATGCACACGCACATGTCGCTGTGGAAAGCGGGTAAGCCATTATTCGCTGGTAGTGCGTATGCGGGGCTGTCTGAAACGGCACTATACTACATAGGTGGCGTATTAAAGCATGCTAAAGCAGTTGCAGCGTTTTCTAACCCTTCTTTGAACTCTTACCGCCGTCTAGTGCCCGGCTTTGAAGCTCCTGTGAACTTGGCGTATTCTGCTAGAAATCGCAGTGCATCTATCCGCATACCGATGAACTCTAAAAACCCTAAGGCTAAGCGCGTAGAGGTTCGGTTCCCTGACACGACTGCTAACCCGTATCTATCGTTCACAGCATTACTGCTTGCTGGGCTTGATGGCGTGTTGAACAAGATAGACCCAGGTGCCGCTATGGATAAGAACCTATACGACCTAGACCCTATAGAGCTGGCGAATGTGCCACAAATGCCCGGTAGCTTGGACGAGGCATTGCATGCACTAGAAAACGACCATGCGTTCCTGCTAAAGGGCGATACCTTCACCGAAGACTTTATAAATGCTTGGATAAACTTAAAGGTAGATGGAGAGATTAAACCCAGCAGGTTGCTCCCGTCTCCATTTGAATTCCAAAAGTATTACGGATATTAGAACAAAGCTCCCCCAATGGGGGAGCTTTTTTATTGGGACTACATATTTGACTAAACTAGAAATTTCATCTAAAAATAACAAGTTATAGAACAAGGAGGCTTATTATGCGAGTGGCAGAAACAATGACTATGGATGAAAAGATAGGTATGGCACTACGAAGTGTTCGGTTAAAAAAGGCGGGCAAAGAAGAATAGGCTATCATTGCCGTATTTCATAACTCCCAACATAATATATTGGCTACTCTTGTCAACTATCTATGTCAGCTCCAAAAATTTTATTTGACAAGCACATAAAATTTACATAATATTTGGTATGAGTGAATAGAAATAGGGGGGTTGCTTGTGAAAAAAGGTTATATGGTGGCTCTGGTAGCTAGCTTTACTTTTATAGTTGCGATTGTTGCGTATGCGGCGACTGCTCCAGCTAAAATCAACCTGCACTCTGGCTGGAAGGTTGCGGGCAAGGTTCAGAAAGATGTCGTTTTCTTGCACGGCACACATTCTTCGGGGATGGTGTGCACCACCTGCCACGCGTCTAATGACGGTGGCAAATTTGTGCCTACTGGCAACTACAAGCTGAACGGCACGAAATACACATCTGACGGTGCTAAGCTAGAAATAAAGGGAGCAGGCATTAAGAACGCAGCTCACGCTTTCTGCTATAGTTGCCACGCTGATGTTGCAAATAAAGGCAAAAAGCAGCCCAAGAATACCGACTGCAAGAGTTGCCACACTGGCGCGTAAGCACTGATGTTTCCGGCTGGACGTCCTAGGAGGTTGCGTCTTAATAAAACTATCCGCCGTATGGTTAGGGAGACTAGTCTTGCGGTGGATGACTTTATACTCCCCCTCTTCGTCTGCGAGGGGGACAACGTCAAAAGACCAATCAATTCTATGCCTGATGTGTATCAGCTAAGTGTTGATAATATCGTTAAAGAGTGTATAGAAGTTGAAAAACTGGGGATAGGTGCCGTTATCCTATTTGGCATTCCATTGCATAAAGATTCTGAGGGGAGCGAAGCCTACAACGATGACGGCATTGTTCAGCGAGCTGTGCGAGCTATCAAGCAAAATTGCAGTGAACTATTAGTTATAACAGATGTTTGTCTGTGTGAATACACAGACCATGGGCATTGTGGGCTACTGGATGGCGACTATGTGAGTAACGATGCTACGTTAGAGCTGTTAAGTATGGAAGCCATATCACATGCAAAAGCTGGTGCTGACATTGTTGCTCCAAGCGATATGATGGATG
>BNUJ01000107.1 GCA_025997275.1 Deferribacterales bacterium | reverse complement strand
GCATCTCTAAGGCTATATCTTTGCGGAATATTGCAAACGAAGCAACTGGTAAGCTAGGCGTGGTATTAGGCAAGCTCATAACATATCCTCATACAACCTCTCACACTCAGCTAAAGTTGCTGGTTTCTTATCAAAATATAGACACTGCCCCCCTGATAATACCAGCAATTTATCAGCGAAATTATAAGCCACTGATATATCGTGCGTAATAAGCAGTAACGTCCTACCTTGCCCCCGCAATTCGTCCGACATGCCGCTCAATATCCCCATCGCAGCCTTATCAAGCCCAGTATGTGGCTCGTCCATCATTATAATGGCGGGTTCATTAAGCATTGTCCTAGCAATGCTGACGCGCTGTAGCATACCGCGTGAATAATTGCGCACAAGTTCATCTTTATACTTAGACATTTCCACCCGTTCAAGCAGTGTTAATGCGCGTTCATTAGGGTTATCCACGCCATAGAGCGAGGCGTAAAACTTTAAGTTTTCCAACGCAGTAAGTCCAGCATATAGATGATGTGAATGTGATAGAACACCCACATGGGAGCGATAATCATCTCTCATATCGGCATAAGTTAGCGTGCCCGCACTAGGTTTAATCTGCCCTGATAGGAGTTTAAGCAGTGTTGACTTGCCCGCACCATTTGCGCCCAGCACAGCAACAGCATCCCCTTTGTTTAGAGAAACAGATAGCGGACGCAGTGCCCACCTTTCGCCATATCTACGACAAATCTTATCAGTTGATAGCAGGACACTACTCATTTAATCACACGTTTTTTGTCTTGTGTAGCATAGCGACAATCCCGCCGATGCACATCATAATGCAACCTACCCATATCCACATAACAAGCGGTTGAAATATTACCACCAACCGCGCCAATCCACGCTCTGTATCATAGCCGTCAAGCATCACGTATACATCGCCACGAATGGTGGAATAATATGCCACTTCACTGGTAGTTTGGGCATCTTTATTCTTATTAGATGGAATATACGTTCTATGTTCAGGCTCCAGAGTAGCTATTTTCTTCCCTTTGTTGGTGAGCGTCAATGGCAATGTTTGCGATAGATAGTTCGCCTGTTGTTCCACACGCACTTGCCCAACACTTATGGTATATCTATCAAACTCAAAGCTATCATCAAGCCGCACAACTACATCTTCACTATACTTATACAATGCTGAATACGTAACACCCAATGCCATTACTGCAAGACCTACGTGTATGATAATTGCACCCAACACACGATTATTCTTAAACGGTTTGACTATCACTGCCAGTCTAACAAATGATGCCAGCACAGATACTGACGTTAGCGTTAAAAGTGCACCTGCCATACTAGTCCAACCCAGTGCAAACGCCACAACAACAACGACAGACGAAACTATCAGCACTGGTATATATGCCTTGCCGAGCTTGCCTGTGTTCGTCTCACCATAGCTCATTACAGGCGCAAGCCCAGCAAGCAAAAATAGCACTACAAAAAAAGGTATTGATATAAAGTTGTAGCTAGCTGATTCAACGGTGATTTTCACCGACAGCAAGAGATTGCTTATAACTGGTAGCATAGTATAGGCTAGTATCGCTACCGTAAGGGCTATAAAACAAAGCAACGCCACAAAGAACATCCCCTCACGTGAGAGGAAGTTAAAATCTGCCGTATCGTCTAACTGTCGCCTATTTATAAATAACAACGCCACAAAAACTAGCGTCGTGATAACTATAAACGCCAAAAAAAAGTTGCTTAACGAAGACTGCCCAAATGCGTGAACCGAGTCAGACATTATTCCACTACGTGTTAGATACGTGCCGAAAATCGTCAGCTCAAACGTAATAAGTGCCAACGCATATCCCCAAGACTTTAGATGTCCCTTATGCTCGTATAACACCGCTGCATGCAGTAGTGCCGTGCCTGTGAGCCACGGGAACAGCGATGCATTCTCCACAGCATCCCACGCCCAATATCCACCCCAACCCAGCTCTACATAAGCCCACCAAGCACCAAGCACTATCCCTGCTGTTAAGAAAACCCACGCAAACAGCGACCACGGGCGTATCATCTTTATCCAAAATGTTGAAACATCGCCTACCATAAGCGAAGCAAAAGCATGCGCAAATGGAAGCATAAACGCCACAAAGCCCACATATAATAACGGCGGATGTATTATCATACCAAAATTTTGGAGCAACGGATTCAAGCCATTGCCATCCCTAGCTGTAAAGGGTAGCGTCTCAAATGGGTCTGTGACAAATCTGCACAAGAACAAAAAGAAAATAGTCGTGAAAATACCCGATATAAAAACATAACTATTATACGATTTATCGCTATCTCTCAACCTGTATAGTTCAAATGCAGTAAATATTACCGCAAGCCACGCCCACAATAGCAACGACCCTGCCTGACCAGCCCACAACGCAGTCGCTTTATAGACTAGTGGAAGTGCCTTATCGGTATAACTTGCAACATATACGTTATTAAAATTACCCGATACTAGATAGAATAAAAGCACCAGCACAGCACCTGTAATCAAAATCGCCTGCGCAATCAACGCATAAGAACCTACCTTGTAATAACTATCGTTGCGTTCACGCACAGCAAGGATAAAAGCAACGATTGCAACAATACCCACAACTAATCCAAGAACTAAAAAAACAACTCCCATATAATCCACCTATAATTTGTTATCGTCAGGTTGTGCCTCGTATTTTGACGGACACTTTGCCAGCAACTTGCGGGCAACAAACTCACCCCTATCAGCATCATATACCCCCTCTACTACTACCTGTGCGCCGACCTCAAAAGCATCTGGAATAGTTCCCCTGTATGCTACAGCCATAGAGTAGCCCCCGTCTTTCATAGTAAAGTTGGCAGTCCTTCCAAACCTATCAACCCTAAACTCGTTATCTGCAACAGTGCCTGCAACACGCAGTCCCTTACTTTGAGCAGGTTTAGCCGATTGTTCATTTGTAGCTACCACTTCAGATATATCTTTATAATAAAGACCGCCCACACTAAGCCCCATCATTATGAAATAAGCAAGAGCAACAGCAGCTATAGCAAAAGCAATAGCATATTTTTTGTAATTCCTCATATATAAATAACCTCAAGTTCCTATAAATATAACATCTTTGAGCAATATATCAAGCCATAGAATATATGATTGTTATTATTCTGATAAAATATTATTATAGTCGTATGACAAAAAAAGAAGCTAACAAAACTAATATTGGCGATGCAGAGCGTGTAGCTGCATTTATGTTGACATTTATCGTGTATGGCGCATTTGCATTGTTTGTGCTCGGCATTATAATGCAGGTGCTCGGGGTGAACGCCGCTAGCACTGATGAGTCATTCTCTATCAGACATTTTTATAGGTATCTGTCAGCTGCACCTAACAGCTACGTGTTTTACGGAGTTGCCACGTCCTTAATTCTAGCCACCCCGCTACTCGTGCCATTAGTATCTGCAGTAGTGTTTATACGAAACAAAGAATTCAAGATGGCTACTGTACCGATATTGCTATTGACAGTGTTTTTAGTAGGCATAGCATCAAGACTATAATATGGAGCTGGTAGAGATTACCGACACAGCCTACAATGGCTACGGGGTTGGCAGAACGAGCGCAGGCAAAGCCGTATTTATCCCATATAGTGTCACGGGGGACGTAGTTGAGGCTGAAATTACAGCTGACAAACCGTCCCACTGCACAGCAAAGATAACAAGACTTGTAAAATCATCTGACTGGCGCACCGAACCAGAATGTGAATATTATGAAAACTGTGGCGGATGTAACTTTGCCCATATACAATACGACAAACAACTTGAAATTAAGAAAAGAATCACACTAAACGCACTTAGGAAACATCCGCAAATGAACCATATAACTGAAAACTTTTCTATGGTATCAGACAAGCCTTTTAATTATCGTATTCGGGCAACGTTCCGCGTGCTAGATGGACAGCTAGGTTTTCTGCGCCCCGCAAGCCACGATTTTGTGCCTGTCAGACGCTGTTTATGTGTGAGTGAGACGCTCTTTGATAAATGCAAGACGTGGGCTACCAACAATAAAAAGAATGTAATGTTTGAAATAGCGGCGTTAGAGAATACTAATGGAGATGTGATAGCTGCTGTCCACAACTATCCCGCTGGGAGAACATCCAGCCTCGCTCCATTAAGTGGCATTAAATACAATAAAGACATACTTGGCTCATTCAG
>BNUJ01000106.1 GCA_025997275.1 Deferribacterales bacterium | reverse complement strand
TTACACGCTGCAAATTCATCACGTGGGTGTTGTCATCTGCCACTAGCAATATATTTTCCAAACTGCCAGTAGTTTCACTAAGTATTTTACTTATATGCACTATATAGTGTCTAGGTTCGCCTATGCCTGTGCTGTATTCGGTCTGCACTATTCGTTCAGTATCGCCACTTGCCATAAAATCGCTTAATATCTCGCTGGCATAGGCACGGAACCCTTTGTCTGAGCCAACAAGTATTTCATCTGCGCTCTTATTGGTTTTTAATAAGGTCATATCTTTGTCTAGCAACACAATAGCGGAGTCAACGTTTCGGTGTATCGTGTCAATATACTGCTTGTCGTGTGATATTTTTTCTATATGTTCGGCTAGATTGTTTGCCATACTATTGAAAGCTTTTGCCACAAAAGCAATCTCGTCATTCCCCTTTACGTTGGCACGCACATCCATATGCCCCGATGATAATTTATCAGCTACGATAGCAAGCTCGCCCAGTGGCGTAGTTAGGTTGCGAACAAATATTACCGCCCCCCACAGGGTGGAGACTAAAACGATTAAACATATAATGACTGTAGATATATTGAGCGAATTGTTAATAGGATATGAGAAGTAGCGCGCTTGCCTTAGCAAGTCGGAGTTATCAAGCATATCGTCAAGCGTCTTAATAATAGCTGGCGAGGCTAGGTCGTATGCAAATAGTGCTCCAATAGTCTTATTGTCGCTGATTATGGGCATGCCGCCCCAGTAGTATGACCTGCCTTCATCCGCTACAAGTGCGCCTTTGCTACCACCGGCAAAGACATCTTTAAGTATATCTTTGGTTACAAAGTCAAAGGTCATGCCATGCACGTTCTGCTGTGCATAAGCTGCCCCTGCGGCGTTATAGACAGCAATGCCGTCAAACAGCTTTAGGCGCATATATGGATTCATCACGTCTATGGCTTTTGCAGTATTCAGAAGCCCGTCGTTGGTAGTGCCTATGTTTGATAGGTCGTTTGCTGCAGTGCTGATTTGCCGCATTAGCTCTTCTGTCTCGCTGGAGTAGTATTGTTCTACAAGGTATGCAGCGTTCTTTCCTAGATTTATGACATTGTTGTCAAACCACCTATCTACCATTCTCCGAACCATCTTTGAGGATACCGAATATGAAACGGCAAGTGGCATTATCAGCAGGATGAGCGAAAAGGCAACCAGCTTGCTTTGCAGGCGTGAACCGAAAGTTTTATTTTCCCTGTCAGACATTATCTTTGCCATATTTTTAAGGAATGTTGCGAACAAGAGCAATGCAACGATAATGTTGAACTCTAGCAGCAAAAATATAGTTAAGTTTGTATACCAAGGGTATCGCTGATGTGCTAAATTTTTACCGAGTAATACGTTGACAACAAGCAATACTATGAACCAGAAAGCAAAACGAATACGTTTGCGCCCAACGCTATCTACGTGCGCTCCCGCTACTATGCGAAAAGCCACGCGGAGCATACCGTATGTGCCATATAAAAAGTTCTTTATGTTCATTCAACACCTATCAGTTTATGAACTTGTGGCACAAAAAATGCCCGCACGCCGTAGTTTGCGAATACTCGTTGCCAGCCTGCGATTTTATCGGTGTCTACAACATTATCAATAGACTGCAACCATACTTCCGCTATACCATAATGCTTGAATATCGGTGCTGACTGCTGAACTATTTCTAGCCCGCCCTCTATGGGCAGAGGTATTTTTATGTAAGCCTTTTTGGTGCCAAGCTTGCTGATAACCTTTAGCAACTTGTGCGTATGCTCCTCAAACGGAGATATATTCCATTTTAAGTCAACGCTCAAGTAGTCAAAACATCCTGCTATATTCAACAAAGCTTGTGTGTCATACCCAGACGTTTCTAGGAATAATCTTGCCTCATATGTATGTAATATTTTCGCCAGCTGGCGCAGAAAGTCAGGATATAGCAGAGGTTCGCCGCCAGTGATAGATATGCTGTGATATAATTTTACTTGAAACTGAGTAGTTAAAAGCTCTGCTAAGTCTTGTGCGCTTACCTCACTGTCTTGGGGTGCTGTGTGGTCTGTATCGCAGTATGGGCAGGCTAGCGGACAACCCGCTAATCGGACGAATAGTTGCCGTGCGCCGACGTAACGCCCCTCCCCTTGAATGGAGTCAAATATAGATACTACATTTGCTAGTTGTTGCGACATATCTAAAAGCTAATATTTATCACGATATATGTCAAGCATTTTAATTTCCTTGCCCTTGACATGCGTAAGCATTTTAAGGTATGCCCTGCTTATAACTAGCAAAGAGCCAACGAACAAAGACCATATAAAACTATCAGCTTGGTTATCTAGCAAAAAAATAAATAACAGATAAGGAGGCAAAATAGCCTTGCATGTTATCTGTTTTCCTAATACTATAATGGCAGTTTATTGTAGGAGGGGCAGATGTGCGGAGTAGTCGGCTATGTCGGCACTAGAAACGCAGTTGATACAATCATATCTGGCTTATCAAAGCTGGAATACAGGGGTTATGATTCTGCGGGTGTAGCCGTTCCTGATAACGGCGATTTTTTGATTGTGCGCGCCGTAGGCAAGCTAGATAACTTACGAAAGGCTTTGAAAGATGTTAAGACCACCGCCACTGCAGGTATTGGACACACCCGCTGGGCAACGCATGGCAAACCATCTGAAACTAATGCTCACCCGCACAAATCTACACACATTGCACTTGTTCATAACGGTATTATTGAAAATTTCAGCGAGTTAAAAACAGAGCTGTTAGGGCTTGGCTATAAGTTTAGCTCTGATACCGATACTGAGGTGTTAGCCCACCTGACCGAGGAATATTATAAAACCAATTCGTTGTTAGAGGCAGTTCGTTTGACTGCGGCTAGGGCGCGCGGCTCTTATGCTCTGACGGTGATGTCTGCTAGAGAGCCAGACAAGATAGTTGCCACGCGCAGAGATGCTCCGTTGCTTATAGGCATAGGCAGTGGAGAGTATATGGCGGCAAGCGACATCCCCGCTGCACTTGATATAACACGCGATTTTATCAGGCTAGAGGAGAATGATTTAGCAGAATTAACTAGGACCGGGGTTAAACTAGTTAATAAAGACGGCAGAGACGTTCACCGCGAGCCGTTCCACGTAGACTGGGAGCCTGAAATGGCAGAAAAAGGTGGTTTTGACACCTTTATGTTAAAAGAGATTTATGAGCAACCGCGCACTATAGTAGATACTATGCGTGGCAAGATAGTTCCAGACGAGGGGAAGGTCTTTTTTGGAGAATTTGACGGGCTAGTGCCTAGCATAGATAAACTTGAACGTATAGTTTTGCTCGGTTGTGGCACTAGCTGGCATTCAAGTCTATTGGGTAAGTTATTTATAGAAAAATATGCGCACATATCTGTAGAGGTTGATACTGCAAGCGAGTTCAGCCATAGGGAGCTACCGTTGAATAAAAATGTGCTGGTGATAGGCGTCAGTCAGTCGGGCGAGACGGCGGATACGCGCAATGCTCTGCGTCTTGCTCGTGCTAGAGGGGCGGTGATAGCAGCTATTTGTAATGTAGTAGGCTCGTCTATCTCATCAGAGGCGGACTATGTAATATACACGCATGCTGGTCCTGAAATAAGCGTTGCGTCAACCAAAGCATTCACTTCACAGGCGTTAACGTTGTTCTTGCTGGCATTATGGCTAGGGGAAAAGCGCGAAAAGGTTGACAGCAAGACCACGTCGGGGTTGCTGTTGGACTTACTGCGGATACCTGACAAGATAAAGCAGCTCCTTGATAATAAAGACGAGATTAAGCGTATAGCTGAGATATATAAAGATACTAAAAACTTTATGTATATAGGCAGGAATTTCACCTGTCCAATAGCTCTTGAGGGGGCACTCAAGCTAAAAGAGATTTCGTATATTCACGCTGAGGCTTACCCAGCGGGCGAGCTGAAACACGGACCGATTGCGCTATTAGACGACAGTTTTCCCGTGATGATATTTGCGCCTGATATAAAGGTGCAAGAAAAGATATTCTCTAATATGCAAGAGGTCAAAGCGCGTGGAGCAAAGGTGATAGGCGTATTTTCTGAGAGGAATAGAGCTAATTTCCCTGCCTGTGAAAATCAGATATTTATCCCCGACTGCGACAAAGAGGAGATGACAACTTTCCTGACGACTATCGTGGCACAGCTATTTGCCTACTATAGTGCGCAAGCATTGGACAAAGATGTTGATAAACCGCGCAATCTAGCAAAAAGCGTGACGGTTGAATAATGTTGCACCCTATATATATGCTGGGGATA
>BNUJ01000105.1 GCA_025997275.1 Deferribacterales bacterium | reverse complement strand
TATAGAATATGAAAAATATAGGTATTCTCACCAGCGGGGGCGACTGCCCCGGTATGAATGCTGTTGTCCGCAGCTTTGTTCGGACGTGCCTTTATAACGGCATCACCCCGTTCGGAATTGAGGCTGGAGCTTATTTTCAGGATTTAGTTCTGATATTCAACGAATTGTAGCGGCTCTGCAAGATGATATTTCTAAAACATTATTCTGGGGCAGGTTAGAAAGCCTGCTGGTCGGCAATAATGGACCATTCTACAGGGCACTTATGCATTCATATAGCAATTTACTAGGTGATGCGCTAATATCAGCAATTAGAGATAATGCCGTTTCTAATCTAGTCTTTCATATATCTAACCCTGAAAATTTTTGGCGCATAGAGCCACTTTCTAAATCTATGCAATATCTAGGTGTTAATTCTGTAGCTTTCTGTTTAGGGCAAAACAAGCTAGAAGACAGTAAATATAAACTACCTAACGTATCCATTGTCTCTGAGCAGGACTTAAAAGCAAGCGATGGCGATTTTACGTTTGTATCTGATGATGAGAGGGGCTTAAACTTGCTTGCCTTGCGAGTGAAGCACATCATAAAGAACAAAACTAGGGTTATACCACCAAACAAAGACTTGCCTAATCAATATTTTGAAACAGATATATTTGAACCTTGTCCCAACGAAATATTTGTAGATGGCGGTAGCCTTGATATGTCTAATAGTATAAGTTTTACTAAATGGTGTAATAACAACTATAAGTTGATATATGCGTTTGAGCCTGATGCTAACTCATATCAAAAATGCATAGATTTAGCTGGCAAAGACGAGCGTTTAGCGGGTAGATGTCAGGTATATAACGCTGGCTTATGGGATAAAAAGGAAACAATATCGTTTTCGTCTAACCTAGGCACAGGCTCATATATAAACGACCTTGGGGATAGCAAGATAGACGCCGTGCCACTTGATGAAATACTAGACGGCAAACCCGTCACGTTTGTGAAACTAGATGTTGAAGGGGCAGAGGTAAGGGCGTTAGCTGGTATGGCACAAACTATTCGCAAATATAGACCAAAACTAGCTGTCAGCATATACCATAAACCAGACGATTGTCTTGCTATCCCGCTATATATACTCAACCTGATACCTAGCTACAATTTCTACATACGCCACTACAGAACAGACCTGTTAGAGACTGTCCTATACTGCATATAAATTGGTCAGCAGAACCTAGTGTTAGCGTCCAGCAAATGAGCATAGCACTCGGCTTACATAGCCGAGCAGGTGAAGTCAACGTTACGTAGCAGTGCAACTAACTGGCAGCTGATTTCGCCTCTTCTGCCGCTTTCTTCATACTTTTGGTATTTTTGCATTTAGGGTAGCCACTACATGCTAGGAATGGTCCTCTAGCACTGCGCCTCACTACCATCTGCTTGCCGCATTTTTCGCAGACACCCATCTGTTCAACTTTCTTTTTATCTTGCAGTATGAACTTTCCGTCATCATCCGCCTCCACGCTAGCGGTGAACTTGCAGTCGGGATAGTTAGCACAGGCAGCAAACACACCGCGTTTGCCAGATTTCAGCACCACATCTCCGCCACATTGCGGACATTTATCGCCTACCTTTTCCCCCACCTCTATTACATGGAGCTTGCCGTTGGGGAGCTTTATATGGCTCTTAATGTTCTTACACTCTGGATAGCCACTGCACGCCAGCATCTCACCAAATCGTGTCCGTTTCAGCACCATATCGGCACCGCATTTCTCACATTTAATACCAGTTTGTTCAGCTGGTTTCTTTGCTACCAGCGTTATATTGCCATCCTCGCCACGCGAATAGTCTGATGTGAACGAGCACTCAGGGTAGCCTGTGCAGGCTATAAACTGTCCCATCTTGCCGTATTTTACAGCCAGCTCCTTGCCACAGGTAGGGCATTTAATGTTAGGAACGCGCAAATCAGCCTGCAAATCGGTCTCCGCCTTAGCAAGCTCATCAGAAAAACTGCCGTAGTAGAAATCTTTCAGCAGTTTCAACCACTTTTCATCCCCCGCCTCCACCTTGTCAAGCCCCGCCTCCATATCAGCGGTGAACTTGGTGTCAAATATATGTGTGAAGTTCTGCAGTAATAGCTTCAACACCGTCCTGCCAAGCTCGGTAGGAAATATGCGCTTCTCCTTCATCTCAACGTATTCACGCTCAACTATGGTTGATATGATAGATGCGTATGTTGAAGGTCTGCCGATAGCCTTTTGTTCCAGTATTCGCACTAGGCTCGCCTCAGTAAATCGTGGTGGCGGTGTGGTAAAGTGCTGTTTTTTATCATAAGTTTGTTGTTTCAAGCCATCGTTCTTATCTACGTTCAATAATGCTCTAGTCTCTTCATCGGCAGAGTCATCGTCCAGCCCCTCAGTGTATAGGGTAGTATAGCCTGCAAACTTCAGCACCCTGCCACTTGTCCTAAACCCATAGTCGCCATTGTTTATCAGCACAGTGGTTTGTTCGTATAGGGCATCAGCCATCTGACTAGCCATAAACCGTTCCCAGATTAGCTTATATAGCTTATATTGTTCAGGTGTCAGATATTTCTGGATACTGGCGGGCGTTCTAGTAGGTGACGTGGGGCGGACAGCTTCGTGTGCATCCTGCACATTAGCTTTAGCCGCTTTTTTTGTCTTTCTGCCACCGAGATAGTCTTTGCCATAAGTAGTTTCAATGTAAGCAGCCGCAGCCTGCTCCGCCTCCGGCGATATGCGGGTGGAATCCGTCCTCATATAGGTGATAAGCCCTTGACTGCCCTCACTGCCAAGCTGCACCCCCTCATAGAGCTGCTGAGCAATAGACATCACGCGTTTAGCACTAGCAGATAATTTGCGGATAGCCTCCTGTTGCAGCCTTGCAGTGATGAAAGGCTCTGGGGCACTGGATTTCACATTTTTCTTCTCTATATCATCAATGGCAAAACCATCACTAGAAAGGGATGCGAGCACTTTGTCGGTCTCTTTTTCGTTCTTCAGCTCTAGTTTTTTACCTTTATGCTTATCAAGCATAGCTTTCAAGTTGCCTTTCAGTTTGCCTTTGACATCAAATACTTGAAAATCAGCCTCTACAGTCCACGATTCAACAGGCACAAACTTTTCTATCTCCATCTCCCGCTCGCAGACCAGACGCAGGGCTACTGACTGAACACGCCCAGCTGATAGCCCGTATTTAAGGGGTTTCCACAGCAGTCTGCTGACCTTATAGCCCACAAGCCTATCTAATATACGGCGCGATTGCTGAGCATTAACGCGATTCATATCAAGCTCACCTGGGTTTGCAACAGCGTCTTTAATTCCTTGTTTGGTGATTTCGTTGAAACGGACGCGCTGTATATTTTTATTTTTTGTCTTTATCTGTTCTTGAATATGCCATGCTATAGCCTCCCCTTCGCGGTCGGGGTCAGATGCGATAAATACGGCATCTGCCGTGCCAGCGGCTTGTTTAAGCTTTTTCACTACCTGCTCTTTGCCGGGCATTACCTCGTATGTAGGGGCAAAGTCATTCTCTATATCAACACCAAGACCTTTTTCTGGCAGGTCAACGATATGCCCGACACTGGCAAGCACTTCGTAATCTTTGCCGAGATAGCCTCCAATAGTTTTAGCCTTTGCAGGCGATTCCACAATAATCAGATTTTTTGACATAACCCACCCTTATTCATCTCCCCAAGAAAAGTATTAGTTATATTGGCACTTGTCAAGAGGTATTTATTATAGCTGATATTTCCGTTGACAACGTTTGTCGGCTGTTGTATCCTTTTTTGCAAATAAGGAGATTTTTATGGCGATAGAGTTAAACGAAAATAATTTTTCAGACGAGGTTTTGAAGTCAACCACCCCTGTGCTAGTGGATTTTTGGGCTACTTGGTGTATGCCGTGCAAGATGTTAGCTCCTACCATAGATGCAGTTAACGATGCCTACGCTGACAAGCTGAAAGTTTGCAAGCTGGATGTTGATAAAGCACAGAATGTAGCCTCCAAATATGGGATTATGAGCATACCCGCAGTTCTGTTATTTGTGAAAGGCGAGGTTGCTGAGCAGCTTGTCGGCACCCAGCCCAAAGCTGTCTTTGATGATATGCTTAAAAAGTATATAAAATAGATGTCAATGGCTGAAACACAACAGACAGACCACTCGCGTATGACGGATGTTCTTAAAGAACTGAAATCGGTAATCGGCAATACTTTTGGCGAGGTGTCGGCTGGTGGCGGACAATCCCTTGAAAATGCTTTTGGTTTTTCTGTGCCAGAACAAGACCTTACACTGGTTAAAGAACAGTTGCGTCTAACGGAATACCTGCTGCAGATAAGGACGTTGAAGCTCAACGAATTGACGGATAAGACAGCAATCC
>BNUJ01000104.1 GCA_025997275.1 Deferribacterales bacterium | reverse complement strand
GCCCGCGCGATATGGCTGATAATCCTGGACCTTATGAGGCATCGCTTGTAGGCACACCTGTAGCAGACGATAAAAAACCGCTAGAGGTAATCAGGACCATTCACTCTTACGACCCGTGTATAGCCTGTGCAGTTCACACGATAGACCCGCAAGGGAAAGAAATTATCAACATAACGGTTGACTAGGAGATAACTATGGAGAATATGTGGTCGCCATGGCGTGGTATATACGTTACAAGCCCTAAGGGGGACAAATGCGTGTTCTGTGAAAAAGCACGCAATCCCAATGATGACGAAGCAAATTACGTTGTTCATCGCGGACATGTGGCGTTTGTTGTTATGAACATCTATCCATACAATAACGGGCACGTTATGCTTATGCCATATAGACATATACCCGATATACTGGAGTTCACTGGCGAGGAGATGGCGGAGATGGATGCGCTTTTGCGCCTATCTATTCAGGCTATCCGTTCTGCCTTATCGCCGGAAGGGTTTAACATTGGCTATAATATCGGAACAGCGGCTGGTGCAGGTATAGCTGGGCACATACATCAACATATTGTGCCGCGTTGGAACGGTGATACAAACTTTATGCCCGTTCTTGCGGAGCATAAGGTGATTTCTGAACATTTAGATATGACTTATAAAAGAATTAAAGATAGCTTTAGGAGGCTAGTATGAAGTTGTTTTCCACAGTGATTAAGGTTGCTATAGTAGCGTATGTTGTGCTATTCGTGGTATGGAATAGTGATATCGTAACAATTACAGCCGTAGGAGAACCTTTCCCGCAAGTATCTTACGAAACGAAGACTTTTATTGTGGGAGTAGGTGCTTTTTTGCTTGGCGCAATACTTGTAGCAATATATTTTATGACTAAGAACTGGAGCGTCTCATCTAATATGAAAAAACTGCGCAGGGAGCTGGAATTAGCAAACGCTAAATTAAGTGCCATATCCGAACAGGCTGCCCCTGCCAGCAAAGGTGCCAACAAATTAACTGATGATGAATCTAAGTAAGGGGCTTTTTCTACTTATATTTTTTAGCCTGTCTGCCCCCTCTCTGGCGCAAACTAAAGAGAAGCTGACCGTAGGGGCTAAGTCCATCCCGCATGCGGAGATGTTAGAGTTTATCAAACCCGACTTGCTGAGTCGCAATATCGCCTTGACGGTGGTTCTATTTGCTGACTATATTACCCCTAACATTGCCTTGCGTGAAGGTGCGGTGGACGCCAATTTTTTTCAACATCAGCAGTATTTTAATAAATTCAAAGAGGATATGAATTTAGATGCTGTATCAGTTGGTTCTGTCTGTATAGAACTGATGGGACTATATTCAAAACGGGTTGATAGCGTATCTAAATTGCAAGTAGGAGCAACTATAGCAATACCTGACGACCCTACCAATATGAGCAGAGCTTTGACGTTGCTGGAAGCTGGCGGACTTATCAAACTAAATCCTATGGCTGGTATGGAAAGCAATTTATCTGATATACAGGCAAACCCTAAAAAACTCAACATAGTAAAACTAGATATTACTTCACTGGTGCGCACCTTAAAAGATATGGACGCCGCCGTGATAGATGCCAGCTTTGCAATGCCTGCAGGATTATACCCTCATAGAGATGCAATATTAGTAGAAACCCCAAATCTGTTATATGCAACAGTAGTAGTAGCCAAGCCCGATGTAGCAACAGAACGGCGAATGCGCTATTTAATGCACCTGTTGCGCTCTGAAAAGACGAAAAGCTTTATGGCTGATAGATACGAAAAGAGTGTTGTGCCCACATTCTAAAAAACGAGGTGCTTTATGAAAAGCGATATAGCGATAGCTAGAGATATTAAGCTCACCCCTATAACAGAGCTTGCTTGCAGCTACGGGATAGATGAAGCCTATCTTGAGCCTTACGGCAAATATAAAGCAAAACTAAACTACGATGCACTACACGATAAGTTAAAGTCCAAACCCGATGGCAAACTAGTTCTAGTAACAGCTATTAACCCTACTCCTGCTGGCGAAGGTAAAACCACCACCACTATAGGGCTTGCTCAGAGCTTAAACATATTAGGATATAAGACATTTGCTGCTTTGCGTGAGCCTTCACTTGGTCCTTGTTTTGGTGTAAAGGGCGGTGCTACGGGTGGCGGGTTTGCACAAATAGCCCCTATGGATGAAATTAACCTGCACTTTACAGGTGATATTCATGCTATTACTACGACAAATAACCTACTGGCTGCAATGATTGACAACCATATATTTCAAGGCAATGAACTAAAGATTGACCCTAAAAAGATTCTTTGGAGACGTAGCCTTGATATGAACGACCGCGCTTTGCGCAGGATGATAATAGATGCAGGGGGGGGAGGCGAATACAATAGTAGTTTCATTATATCGGTTGCATCAGAGATTATGGCGATATTATGCATAACAAGCGACTTAAAAGATTTGAAAGAACGCTTAAAACGAATAATAGTTGCCTATAGCTATGATAACAAGCCTATTATGGCTGGCGATTTGAACGCTGCAGGTGCTATGACCGCTATATTAAAGGATGCTATAAATCCCAACCTAGTGCAGACGCTGGAGCATACTCCTGTTATAGTTCACGGCGGACCATTTGCTAACATCGCGCATGGGTGCAACTCTATACGGGCTACAAAACTTGCCTTAAAACTAGGTGATATAGTTGTTACGGAGGCGGGATTCGGTGCTGACCTAGGTGCGGAAAAGTTTCTTGATATAAAATGCCGAAAAGCTGGATTAAAACCAGCGGCAGTCGTGCTAGTCGCCACCGTACGTGCGCTGAAATATAACGGCGGTGTCAAAAAGGATGCTCTGAATATTGAAAATGTATCAGCCGTAAAAGAGGGGCTAGCCAACCTAGCAAAGCACATAGAGAACTTAAAAAAATACAACTTACCAGTCGTAATTGCTCTAAACTCGTTTGACACTGACACTGATGCAGAATGGGCGGAGATTAGTAGGCTATGCAACGAGATGAATGTAGGTTTTGCTATTAGCGATGTATTTATGCGCGGCGGCAATGGAGGACTGGAACTGGCAGAAGCCGTCTTATGTGCTATAAACAAGCCGTCTGACTTGAAATTATTATATGAAGATTCTCTTGATATAAAGGGTAAGATAGAAAAGATATGCAAGGAAATATACGGAGCAGGCTCAATCCGTTTCGCAGACGATGCAATTATTGGCATAAAAAAAGCAACCGATTTAGGTTATTCACACTTCCCAGTATGCATAGCCAAGACGCAGTATTCATTATCAGACAATCCTAAACTGCTTGGCAGACCAACTGGGTTTGAGGTTACTATAAAAGAGATACGCATAATGGCTGGCGCAGAGTTCATAGTTGCTCTAGCGGGCGACATAATGACGATGCCAGGGCTACCCAAAATCCCAGCGGCTTGCAACATAGACGTGAACGATGAAGGACAGATTACTGGGTTATTTTAAGCCCAGCTATATAACCTCGTCTATTATAAATTTAAGCGGATTTACAGGTATTCCGTTCACTAATACTTCATAGTGTACGTGCGGACCAGTGCTAAGCCCAGTTGAGCCGACCTTTGATATAACCTGCCCACGCTCTACCTTGTCGCCTACACGTACCAAAATAGCGGAATTATGCCCATAGCGCGTCATATAGCCGTAACCATGGTCTATAGTAACAAGGTTGCCATAATCTGCCTTAGGTCCAGCATAGACCACCACGCCACTGGCAGTGCACATAACATCAGCATTAGCACGAGCTGCTATATCTATCCCTTCATGGAAAGTCTGACGTAACGTGAACGGCGACAATCTATACCCAAACTGGCTAGACATCCAGCCACGAACAGGCCAGATAGTCGGAGTATAAAGCATAACAAGACGTCTCTCTTCCAGTCCAACAGCAAGTTCTGAAAGACTAAACTCACGCTTGTCAACTTCGTAGCTCAACTCACTCAATGTTTTATCAAGTTTTTCAAAGAACTCTTTTTCATTTATAGCGGCAAAACTAGAATAATCGCGCATAAGGTCAACTTCCTTGCCACCGATTGCTACAGGTTTGAGCGTCATAGTGCCACGGTGAGAGGTCATTAAATCGCGTATCCTATACTCTAAATCATCCAACATAGCGATTTTGCTGGCAATATCTTTAATTTGTGTGGTATAGCGGGTAAGTTGAGCCTGCAAGTCTTCGACATTCTCAACACCATCTGTTGGAACAAATACCACTCCCCTGCTCTTATACTTATAAACTGAAAATAGAGATGTCAGCAACCCGCCCGCAATCAACACAAAGATAACTAATGTAGCGACAATAGCATATCTGCTAACAGTAAAGGTGTGAACCTTCCCCATCTTGTCAGCATTAAAACACATAAAAGCGTATTTCTTGTTGTTCACTATGCACCTTCGTATTCGTATTATACTGCAACCGCCGGTCAAGTGTTTTAATACCCGCGCATCAGTTATTGTTAGCATAATATGACATATTTTTTTAATGTTGTCAAGTATTTTTATATAAAGATACTATGAGTCACATTTTCAAGGATGTTTGGGGAGGGGAGGTGCAAGAGAGGTCTTATTTACCTAATTAAGTATGATGTTAAACAATCCTTAAAAAGGAGGTGATCCAGCCACACCTTCCGGTACGGCTACCTTGTTACGACTTCACCCCAGTTACCGGACTTGCCATC
>BNUJ01000103.1 GCA_025997275.1 Deferribacterales bacterium | reverse complement strand
CCGCTCTAGCACGCTCCATACCATTACTGCTGTTTATATCAAGAAAAAACCTCTTACGCCCGAGCAACGTTTCACAATATCCATTGCGTCTAGTCTGTAGCGTAATGCCATCTATAAACTCTCGCACCCCTTTATATAAACCAAAATATGCAGAAATAAAGCTCTTCGCCTCGCTTGCAGATATTCCAGTATCCCTAGAAAGCCCATAAGGAGACAACCCATATAATATACCAAAATTGACAGCTTTTGCAAGCCTGCGCGTATCATTCGTCACCTCGTCCTCACGCTTGCCAAATATATTCATAGCGGTTATTGTATGCACGTCCTTGCCACTCTTAAAAGCATCACAAAGAGCTGTATCTCCCGACATATGCGCCAACACGCGCAACTCTATCTGCGAATAGTCTAGCGTCACAAACGTATAGCCCTCTGCGGGAATAAACGCCCCCCGTATAGTCGCACCCGCCTCGCTACGCACGGGAATATTCTGCAAATTTGGGTTAGCTGACGACAGCCTGCCAGTCGCCGTGCCAGTCTGCTTAAAGGTAGTGCGTATGCGCTCATCAGCATCCATTGCATCTAAAAGCGGTTGCGTATAGGTAGAGAGCAGCTTAGAATGTTCGCGATAGTCTAAAATGTCATTTAGCACTTCACGTTCGGCAGAGTTAGACACCATCAGCTCTTTTAGCACATCTTCAGCTGTGGAACGGTTCTTTTTAGTGGCTGGAATAAGCATTAACTTGTCATATAAAAACTCCGCAAGCTGTTTAGGGGAATTCAGATTTATATCAAACCCCGCCCGCATAGTAATTTTGCTAGCCACAACCTGCAAATGTTTCTTCAGCTTATTGGCTATATCAACCACACGCTGCGGTGCTATGCGAATACCCGAGCACTCCGCATTAGCAAGTAGTCGCGCAATAGGTAGCTCTAGGTCGGTATATAGCCCCTCTAGCGATAGTTGTTTAATACGCTCATCGTAGTCGCCAACCTTTGCCAAGAGACGCGCTATAAACTCCCCCGTGCTCTCAGTCTTGCGCTTATTGAGGGTGGCAGTATCAGGCTCACATAGCCAGCTAATCAGCAGATAGTCACGCACATTGTGAAACAACGAAAACCCGCGTTTCAATAGGTTTTTTATGTCGTAACAGTTAGTAATGCCGCTAATATTATGCTTTTCAGGTTCAAACTCTTCATACTCAGTGTCATCAGCGACAAATACTTCTCCACCAACCGCTAAAATGAGCTTTGGCACCTTGACACTGCCCATAATAAGCGCACCCATATCTGCCGTAGGTTCTATATCAAAGGCAGGTATTTGTTCTATCATATACTCTGCGCTATGCTCTACACTGGGGATACTTGATAATACCTGTGCGGCAGTCTTTAGTCGCAGTTTATCCAGCATAGCAGTTAATTGAGCTGTATCTTTATTAAGTTTAGGTTCTGGCAACTCTATATTTTGCAACGCCACTAGAGTGCGGGCAAAGAACGCATTGTCTTTATCACGCAACAAGTTTTCCTTTAGTTTCCCTTTTTGTTTATCAATATTAGCGAACACTGCCTCTAAGCTACCATATTCTGATATTAGCTTAGCGGCAGTCTTTTCCCCCACTCCCATAACGCCATGTATATTGTCAGACTTATCGCCCATTAGCGATAAATAGTCCAACATCCCCTCTGGCGCAACACCATATTTAGCTATCGCCTCGCTCCTGCCCAAAAGCGCACCCGTATTATCATCGTAGATTTTTACCCGTTCATTTACTAGCTGAAAGAGGTCTTTATCTTTTGTAATAATAACAATTTCGTCAGTCTGTGCTCGTTTAGCAACAAGGGTTGCAATAATATCATCCGCCTCAAGCCCCCGTGCCGCATATACAGGAACGCCCGCCAGCGGTAAAAGTTCGTTGATTACAGCAAGTTGACTAGAAAGTTCCGCAGGCATAGCCTCGCGCGTTGCTTTATACTGCGGATATGCCTGATGTCTAGCAGTCTGTCCGCCAGCATCAAACACGGCTAGTATTTCAGAGGGTTGAAGCCTCGTTTTCATAGCACCGATAATGTTAAAAAATAGATGAACTGCACCAGTCGGCATACCATTTGCAGTAAGTGACGGGGCTTTGTGGTAAGCCCTGTATGCAATAGAGTTACCGTCAAGTATGGCTATCATACAGATATTATACTGGATATTGTTAGCGTCGGCAAGAGGAATAACTAGGAGTACTGCAGATTTTTCTGCTTTCTCAATTTAACCAAGATTAAAAAAACACGTTTTTTACTCTTATAGCACGATTATTTTTAGAAGTCAAAGAAAACTGCAAGAACAGCCATAAATCTGCCACCCCTACCCTGTCCGTTCACGAGGTTGCCCCCTTACCCCCTCTGCACATGCAGATACAGGGGGAAGAACGACAAGCAGTTGTCGTTCTTGGGGAGGGAATTTTCACTCGTCAACCGTGTAAATTTAATCTTGGTTAAAATTACAAAAATGTAGAGCATATATGGATACAAAAGCTATATTTATAGGAGACAATTAAATGAGCATAAGAAAACATTTTTTACGTTGGTTCAGCCCCACATTTCGTCGCGTAGATGATATAAGCAAAGTTGTTGGGCAGCTCAAAAAGATGGTCTATCAGAATAAGCACGATATACACAGCTTTTTCTATGAGATTGACGGAGCATTTAGTGCAGATGAAGTCGCACATATGAGGAGCATCTATGAATATACACGGAGAGCTGACTTCTCAAAAATATATAGGGATTTTATTAGCGGTCTTGATGAAGATACGGCAAGGTATTTTCATTGCTATCTCAATCGCATTATTAGATGTGTAGAAACAGGTAATAAGACGATTGTGCTGACAGAATCGGAAAAGAAGCGGATATTTGATATCTGTGCCTATATGGATTTTTATGACATAGATTTAGGCGATGGTACATTTGCTTTAGGAAGGTATATATTCCCAAAAAAGAACTTTATATCTTATCCTACAACACTGGAGAGTATGGGATTGCACTTGCTCTCTAACTATGAACGATTGACTCATCTTGACTGCATTGATGCTGGTGCGTGCTATGGAGACACGGCACTCGTCTATTCTCATTGGACTACTGGGAGCATTCACTCATTTGAGCCTATCAAATCTAGCTATGAGGCACTGCTAAAAACGATAGAGCTTAACAAGAGAACGAATATTATTCCCATAAATAAAGGTTTATCTGATGCGGATGGTAATGCAGACTTTGCAGTATTTGATGATTGTCCTTATAGTGCTACTTTGCTCCATACTTCAAACAAGTCGCACACAGAAACAGCACAACTCACAACAATAGACAGATATGTCAAAGCTAACAACTTAAAGATAGGTCTTATTAAGGCTGACGTTGAAGGTGCTGAACGAATGCTACTTGAAGGAGCAAAAGAGACCATAAAAGAGCAGAACCCAGCACTGCTTATTAGTATCTATCATAGTGCAGAGGATTTATTCCTAATAAAGCCCTTGATTGAGAGTTGGAATCTTGGCTACCAGTTCCAATTATTTAAACCAACCGCTTTTTCTCTGGTTACCGAAATGTTACTTATTGCTGAAGTTAAGTCACCACCACAATAAACAGAGATACAAGACGAGCTCTTTAAGCATGAGCTGTTGAAATAAGGTAGCCCTACGGGGTTAACCCACCATGAAATACTCGTATTCTTCTTGCCAACGCCAGTTCAGCACAGTTTTTATTAGCGTATTTTTAGGTTTTTCCAATGTCGGGTCGTCTGCGAGTATCTGTTTTGCATCATTTTGTGCCTGTCTAGCTATTGCGCTATCTAGCAGAATATTTGCAAAACGAAACTCTGGCAACCCAGACTGCTTTACGCCGAAGAAGTCTCCCGCACCGCGTAGCTCTAAATCTATCTGTGCCAGTTTAAAGCCGCTTGTATTGTGTTCCATAGCTCGCAAGCGGCGCATACCCGTGTCGCTTGTTTCACCACCTGCAACAAGCAGACAATAAGCCTGTTTGCTGTTGCGTCCAACCCTGCCACGCAACTGGTGTAACTGTGCTAACCCGAATCTATCGGCATCTTCTATTACTATAACAGTGGCATCCTTTACGTCCACGCCAACTTCTACAACAGTTGTTGATACAAGTATATCAAGAGCACCGCTATTAAAATCGTTTAATATCTGCCGTTTTTCGTCAGCCTTTAGTTTGCCGTGCAGCAACCCTACGTGTTTTCCCTTAAAACGTTTCTTGATTCTATCGTAGCTTTCTGTTGCAGCTTTGAGTTTAACCTTTTCGCTCTCCTCTATGGCGGGGTAGATAAAATATGCCCTGTCGCCACTTTTTAGGTGCTCTTCTGTGTAGTCATAAGCTTCTTTTAGTTTTTTGTCGGTAAAAACTTTCGTTATAGGGGGAATTCTGCCAGGGGGCAATTCCTCTATTTCGCTAATATCTAAATCTGCATAGCAGGTGAGGGCTAATGTTCTTGGAATAGGGGTAGCCGTCATAAGTAGCATATCAGGTTTAGGGTCGTTAGCTGGCACCTTATCTATCAAACTTTTGCGCTGTTGCACCCCAAAACGGTGCTGTTCATCTATCACAGCAACCCCCAACTTCTTAAAAAACACGTCTTCTTGTATTATAGCGTGTGTGCCTACGATAAAATTAACGTCTCCCGTAGCAATTAAAGCCTTTAACTCCCGCTTTTCAGATTGCTTAACCGAACCCGTGAGCAGGGCAACGTTATATTTAGTAGTTTTTAGGAAGTCTGCAAGATTTTTG
>BNUJ01000102.1 GCA_025997275.1 Deferribacterales bacterium | reverse complement strand
TATAAAACAAAGTGGGTGGTATTATACCACAAACGCATAAGCGGTGTGCATAGAAATACAACTTTATATTTACCCTTGATTTAGTGTATATTATTCATATATTAACATAAAGGAACAAATAATGAACATCTCTTTTGCCCTGATACTCGCTGCCAATCTTGCAGCTGCTACATACCTTGGTGTTCGTGTGTATGTGTTGTTTGGTGCGGCATTGCCACAAATTCTACACAATAAGTTTGTGTTTGCGCTATTCGTGTTTCTGTTTACCCAATGTGCGCTTATAGTTATTAGGTTTCTGCCACTACAGGTGCCTGCGTGGCTCTCATACATTACGTATACATTCACAGGGCTATACCTTATAGGTTTTTCTGTGATGTTTATGCTAGACACTATCTTGCTTTTGTCGCGCTTGTTTCACTTTCACCAAATAGTTGTCGCTTATCCACTTGATAAAGTTTATCTTGTGGTTGTTGGTTTGTTTTATCTGCTGGGGTTATATAACACGCTAAACACACACCCTACAAATTATACTCTCACGTACGCACAGGCTGGCAAAGATTTTCGCATAGTGGAGATTACCGATGTTCATGTTACTAACTTTACCCGCCCTGCTCGTTTGCAAAAACTAGTTAGGCTTATAAATGAGCAGAAACCTGATGTAGTAATATTTGCGGGAGATACCATAGACGGAGCGCAAAAGCCATTCAATGATAAGAACGTTGCAGAAATATTTAGGGGGATAGAGAGCACCTACGGCGTTTATGGGGTGCTTGGCAATCACGAGTACTATGGAGAGGGAATAAATACCGCTGAAAAACTGCTACGCTCATCGGGGATAGTCCTACTAGTAGATGAGAGTGTTTATATACCAGAACTAAACCTGTCTATTATCGGACGAGACGACTTACGTTCTACAGGCTTTAGACGCAAGTCGCGCAAAACAGCTAACGAGTTAGTGTCTAAGTTGACAAAAAATAGTCTAGTGCTTGTGGCTGACCACCAACCACAAAGGGCTGATGAAGCTATGAATGCTGGCGTTGCTTTGCAACTATCGGGACATACTCACAATGGACAGCTCATACCCGCTAATATTGTTGTAAAGTTTATATACGAAAAAGCGTATGGGTTGTTAAACAAGGAGCAGTTTAACCTTATCACCTCTTGTGGCTACGGAACGTGGGGACCGCCTATGCGGATTGGCAGTCGGTCTGAAATAGTTGTGGTTGATATTAAGGCTACTAACGTAAAGCCATAGCAATAGCAACGTTTAGAACAGCTGGCATTTGTTGTAGTATATTAGTGGTTTCGCTATCAGAGGATTTGATTGAACTTATGGGGTTCATTACCTCAGCAACTAAACCAAACCTGTCTTTAATGGCATTAGACAGCCTGTGAGTTGTGGCACCACCGCCACTTAAATATACTCTTTTAGGGGCACGACCTCCTAGTGCTACATACGTCTGCATAGACTTATCCACCTCATCAAGCAGTTTAGGCAGATATTCCGTTTCAATAATTTTCTTTACAGATTCTGCACTTTTATGATTACCTAAGTTAGTCTTAGCAAGCTCTATTTCATCTTTAGGGATACTAGCATCATTTGCAAGCAAGCTGTTGCAAAAATCGCCACCTATATTGCACCGGTCTCTACGAGCAAACGTTCCGTTCTCTAAAAATATTACACAAGTTTCCGATGCTCCTGTCTGTAATATGATAGTTGGCTCTTTCATAGGCAGTTGCATACGAACGTATAGATTACACAAAGCAATGCTTTCATCACTTATTATTCCAAGATTTACGTTTGCAGAGTTAAAGATAGAGACATAGTCTGATATAGTGTCTTTTCTGTTAGCTACAAATACAACATTTGCAGTAAGCGCAGTTTTGTCTATACGGACAATATTATAATCAACTGAATATTCGCCTAGATTGATATTTAGGTATTGGTCTGCGATAAACAGCAGATTATTCCTAAGTTGAGTTTCATTTATAAACGGCACTTTAACACCTGCAACAACAATTCCGCTACGTAGAGCAAGTGCACTCGGCTTGCTAGAAAATGAGCCTGTGCTATATGCCTTTGCCACTAGCTCTGAAGTAGCAGCAAAGTCCATTATCTGCCCATCAGCAAATGCCCCATTTTGTACCGGTATAAACTGCGCTGACACAATCTCCGCTGTGCCACCCTTTCCTCCAAGTTCAACAACCTTAAAAAAACGCGCCCCAAAATTCAAACCTACATGTTTACTCATATTTACCTTATCTTATCTGACATCCTAATCAGCATATACGTGGCAATATCTCGCCAAGTGGCATATCTATATATCTTCTGCCACCAACCCTAGTAGTCATAACCACATTGCTATTCGTTACAACTTCTCCGCAAAGTGTTGCACGCGTGCCCACATCAAAGCTGTGCAACATATCAAGCACGCTAGCTACATCGTCTGCCCCTACCACTACGAGTGCGACCCCTTCATTAGCCACATCAAGGGGGTCAAAGCCCAATGCTTCACATAGCCCCTCTACACCGTCGTCAAGCGGGATAGTCTTTTCATCTATGACAAAGCCAAGCCCAGTCTTGTCGGCAATTTCATTTAACACTGCAGCAACTCCGCCACGTGTCGCATCTCTTATAAAATGCACATCAAAGCCTAGTATATTATTTAACATTTTACAGAGTATATTACAATCTGATTCAACAATACCCTCAAAACCAAATTCTCCGCGAGCAAGAGAGATAGCTATTCCATGCCGTGCTATATCTGATGTAATAATTACCCTATCTCCAACCTTAATAGATGCATAATCGTTTGTTCGTTTAATGAGCCTGCCAACACCTGTAGTATTGATTATCAAGCCAGACAGCTCCCCCGCTGGAATAACCTTAGTGTCGCCAGCAATAATTTCAACATCCGCCTCGTCGGCTGCCTGTGCAAATGTTGCGATAATTGTTTCAATGGTATCTAACCTATATCCCTCAGGTATTACAAGGGCGCAGGTTATATATTGTGGTACCGCGCCTGCACATGCAAGGTCGTTTGTGGTGCCCGCTACCGCTAGTTTGCCCAAATTGCCACCGGGAAATATCTCTGGCGTAACAACAAACGAATCAGTTGATATGGCAAGCTCGCCGTTAGGTATAAGTTCAGTCGGCATGAAATATGAGGCGTCCCGCATCTCCCGTAGCTCACTGCCCTTAAAATGCTTAAATAAAACGTCTTTTATTAGCCTTTGCATAGCTCTGCCACCACCACCAGTTGACAGGCTTATAATGCTATCATTCATATCAACTTCTCAACATAACTAACACAACTAGTGGGGGCAGGTAGAGCGAAATTCGCTCAACTGATTTATCGCTGTTAGAGTCATCAGTTTGTGAAAAATGCTCCATCTGCGGATTGCTTATTTCAAGATTACCGTTGCCAGCAAAAAGTTTTGAATCAGAGCTTAACATCTCAACATATTTGCCAGGAGTCACCCACAGCGACAAATTCTCCACCGCCTCTGTTTCATTAAAATTAAATACGAATAATAGCCTGCCACGTTCAAATGCTAATATTCTATATTCATCGTGAACGTAGCGCATATAGGGTTTCTCTCTGAAACTATCAGCGTGTTTTGCCAGCAAATCAACAAGAGACGCCTTGTCAAACGCCCATAGATTGCCATATTTTATATCGTTCCGAGCAGTCAAGTGCCACTGTCTATGCCCATACCCATCAGCATCTATCCATTCAGGGTGTCCAAACTCGTCCCCCATAAAGCTCAAATAGCCAGCATCTGCCGTGCCAAGCGTCACAAGTCGCATCATCTTGTATAGCGCAATTCCGCGAGATGCTTTCCAGCTAGTTTGCAGGTGAGACATATACTCATACATGTCATCGCCTATCAGCCGCCAAATCATAGCATCATGCCCATTTATAGACTGGTCATGACATGCAACATAGCTGATAGTCCGCTCATAACCACGCCTATTAGTCATCTCATACCATATATCACTACTGGTGCGCCCTTTTTTAATAAACTTACCCCAAAAGTCAGGTATCCCCATAGCCAGCCGATAGTCAAAGGCAAGTCCACCTTCACAGGCTCGCGAGGTCATACCGGGCATTCCGCTAAACTCTTCCGCTATGCTCACCCCGCCCATACTATGTATAAGCTCATTTGCCAGCTCCAAATATAATACACCCGCCTCGTCTATGCGCGAACTACCATTAGAGCTATAAAAACAGCTATTCACATCACTAAAGCTGTCATTTATCCCGTTATCTAAGTATATCATATTGCCTACGGCATCAAAACGGAAACCATCAATATGGTACTCTTCCATCCAGTAGCGACAGTTTGAGAGCAAGAATCTTCTGGTCATCTCTTTGCAAAAGTCAAATGATATAGTTCCCCATTGATTAGCTTTATCAGCAAAGAGAAAACTAGTGGTATCATAGCGGGCAATGCCCTGCTCAGTATTAGGCACTGAGTGGCTGTGCGGTATATCAAGTATAACTGACAAGCCTAGCCTATGCGCCTCATCAACTAGTCTCTTGAAATCATCAGGTGAGCCGAAACGTGAACTTGTAGCAAAATAGCTAGACACTTGATAGCCAAATGATTTATAGAGCAGATGCTCCAAAACGCCCATTAGCTGCACGGCAGTATAGCCACTCTCTTTAATACGCGGAAGTAGCTTACTGAACATCTCAAACGTGCCTACACTCTTATCTGTGCGCCCAATATAAGGCTGGGCAATACCTATATGTGCCTCGTATATACGTGGAAAATCAGTCCATTTAGCCTTTTTATCATTCTTAAATCTATAAACATCATCACTTGACCACACTCGTTCATCACTTACTATGCCTCACGAATCAATAATGTATAAAAGGCATTATGCACTTATTTTTCA
>BNUJ01000101.1 GCA_025997275.1 Deferribacterales bacterium | reverse complement strand
AGGAGCTGTATCTTGAAACCTTGACCAAAATCAAAGTTTATTTTATTGAGGTAAATGTGGAAGACGTAACACCAAGAAATATTTTACTGGAAGGCAGGAATGAAGCCAAAGACGAGGTGGCTTTGCAGGAAATGCATGAATACGCCAAAACACTTTATGATAAAGGATTTCCAATAATTTTTACATTAAAACATCTGTCCCTCGTCTGCAAGGTTTCTTACAATTTTTTGAGAGAGATTGTTGCTACGCATATTAAGCCATATAGAGTATTTTATATAAAAAAACAAAACGGGAGAAAACGTCAAATTACCGCTCCAGACCCACAATTGTTAAAAGTTCAAAAATGGATAAATAAATTTATTCTTATGCAGGAATCTAAAAACATTCCAACGTCTGTTACAGCCTATAAAAAAGGAACTTCTCCATTGAAAAATGCCCAACAACATCTTGCAGCTAGATTTCTGATAAAGTCAGACATACAAGATTTTTTTATAAATATTTCTGAACGGCAAGTTTATAAAGTTTTTAGGTCTTTTGGTTATAATCCTTTATTGTCTTTTGAGATGGCTCGTTTGACAACAATAGCGGGCAGAAAGCAAGTTAAATCCCCAAAAAAATATTCAATATATAGTGAATCAATCAAATCAAGACACTTGCCTCAGGGAGCACCTACTAGTCCAATGTTGGCGAATATAGTTTGCAAATCTATGGATTATGAACTTGAGAAGTTAGCTGTTGAAAAGAATTTAACGTATACAAGATATTCTGATGATATTGTATTCTCATCATATCAAAAGAATATCTCTAGGAGTGAAGCCAAAGATATAATTAAAGAAATACGTTCCGTGCTACACATGCACGGTTTCAAACAAAACCCCAAAAAAACTACATACGTTCCAATAGGCTCAAGAAAAATTGTTACGGGTATTGTTGTTGATAAGCAAGAAACTTTATTGCGCAAAGAATACCGCCATAAGATTGAGGGTTACTTAAAGTTCGCAAAAAAATACGGCGTTATCGGATTTTGTGATATGCACAAGAAGATGGGACAGCTTTATTTTTATAACTATCTAAATGGGTTGATTACATACGCAACAAGCATAGAACTTAAAAGAGGGATGGCTTATAGAGAGGAATTTAACAAACTTGATTTTGATAGAGATGTCATATCACTGACAACAACCTAGCTTCTAGCAGTGTCCGCATACCCCTGCGCCCATCAGCTATGAGAACGACATATACGCACATCTCACTGACGGTGTATATTATATAAGGCTTATAAAATACTTCCCTGTAATTCTTCATTCCAATCCCAAGCAGTTCTTTGGGGTATGTTCCACGATTAGGCAGTTCAAACAGGCTGTTGAATGAATGTTCAATACCACTTCATTACACGTTCCGCCTTTTCTGGCATATCGTTAACGGCTATATAGCTGTAAATACTGGACAAATCCCTACTGGCTTCGTCAGTAAGAAATACTTCATAGGTTGGCATTAGCTTTATATGCGTTTCTAGCTTGTCTAATGGCTTCACTAGCGGGGATATATTTGCCCTCGTCTATCTGTTTATTGCCAAGTGCCAATATTTTGAGTAGTGCAAGTGTTTCTTGTCGCTCCTCATAGCTTTTTATATCCGTCAAATCCGCTGACAACTTATCAGCACGTTCGGCACGTTTCGTATAATCCGTGATGTTCATATAGCACACCTTATCAACCCACAGCCTATGAAAATTATTACTATAAACGCCACTATTCCGTAGAGAATTAAAGTGCCTATTGCGTCAATTATCCCGTCAGACACGTCTTTATACCCTCTGTTGCTACCATAGCTGTTATACTCGTTGTTTTGCACCGCTTTGGCAACATACACCCCTCGTGCAGATGCATCCGCACGAGTGCGTTTCCACTCTTGATATTCCCTAAACTCTGCTAGTTCGTTTTTATCTACATCGTTCACTGCATGCCTCTTATGACGTTGTCTACATCTCACTTCAAGCAAAGGGCTTTCACTTGCAATTCCTCTCCATTTGCTGATACTACTTGTCTATTCTAATTTTTGCCTTTATCTGTTCTGCAACGTTTAGCCCGTCTTTGGAAGAACTTTCCGCTATCAAAAATAAGCCCTTACCTTGCATTTTCTCTTCCCATAATGCGCCAATTTGTACTTTTTCTTTAGTATTCTTTGAATCAATCAAGTGAAGTCCTTTATACTCCACAACTAAAACTCGCCCATCATCCAGCAATGCCACAAAATCAGGATAAAAGTTGCCTGTTGCAGTTGGCAAACTAAATGAATATGGGTGTTTAGCAACATTCCTTATCCAATATTTAACCTCTCCAAGACTATCAATGGCTCGGGCACACCCAAACTCTTCGCCTGTCCCATTCCCATCAATTTGTGGCACTCTGCTGGTGTAATGCTTAGCAAACTTAAACTTGCCGTGATATGAAAGTTGGTCTTCATACGTATTCTCTGTGAACTCAACTGCAATGTTAAAGTCTATTGCACCCTTGCCCTCTCGCATAAATATCGCAAAAGACTCATCTTTAGCTTTGCTCCGAGCTAAACTGATTTTAGTCGCCAGTTTGTCTTTTAGCGCATACTTGGCAATGTTGGCGGTAGTAAGGTTGACATCCTTTGCTTCGGTTAGGTGGTCAACCACTTGCTTTAACCAACTTCTCATTTTAGCTTGTGTAATATCATCTTGATGTAGTCTAATATCAAGCCAATCAACTAGACGTTGCACGGGTAAATCCCCAACATTTGCAACACTAACAGACGATTGCTCTGTATCAATAGCATATTGGAGTTTCTCATTATCAATGGTTATAATAAACCCTCTGCCCTGTGCTTCAATATTAAACTCATCAGTTTCAAGTTTAGGCGAGACGAACTTTTCAATATCCCAATCAAACTGTTCAAATATAATGTCAGGGGTAGCATGCACAAGTTTACCATCAACATCAACCATAAGGCAAGGAACACTAAACTTCTCCCCACTTTTTGCAGGGGACGGGACAGATTCACTGCTCTTGAACGCTGTAAATACTTGTTTTATCTTGAAACTATCAACTTCAGTTGCCACTTTGCATACAATCTCTATATCTTCTTCGGTAGTTTCACGAGTAAGTATAAGAAATTTGCCTGCCTGTGTCATACTTGCTGGTATATCTTTAGCGGGTAGAGGTTTCTCTAGCTCTATTTTGTTTATATCTTGACCGAACAGGCTTTTAGTTGGCAGTTGTTCTATAGTCGCCATAGCCTCGTTATCGTCAAACCCTTTCTTAACTAATTTCTCAACTAAAGCCTCTGCCGCCTCGCCAAATTTGCTTGATAAAACATAGGCATAAGCCTTGTTAAGTGCTGCTTTCTCCCTTGCCCTAGCATAGGGCATACGCATAACACGTCCAAGCAGTTGCTCCACTGATGTGCTACTCCTAACATTAGCAAGCGAACAGAGAACATAAGCAAACGAACAATCCCAGCCCTCTTTTAGAGCTTCAACGGTTATAATATACCTTATAGAGCAACTTTTATCAAAAACATTGATATTATCAAGTTCGTGTTGCTCGCCTGTGGCTATTGCAATTTCATTTTCTGGAATATTTGCCGTGTCAACTAGATGTGCTTTCAGTGCATCAACATTAAGTTCGCCGTCCTTATTTTGAGCTTGAAACAGCAAAATTGGGCGGATGTAATCTTTATCCCGTTCGGCTATTTTTTCAAGTTCGGCTCTCTTTGCTATAGCCTCATCAATCATCTGCTCCCAGCTCCAGTGTTCAACCAAAGCAATGGGAAGTTTTATCATTTCTTCCTCTTTAAGTTCTGTTGCACTTACGTTATACAGGGTATTGTTAGCTTTGCGTGGAGTAGCAGTCAGCTCAATAATAGCGGATGGGCTAATACGGCTCTGTGTTGTAGCGGTCAAATCGGTGACAGCGTTGTGTGCCTCGTCAACTATCATTATGGGCTTGTGGAAAAACAATAGGTTAGCAAATGAGTATTTAACCCGACTGCTATCCTCTTTCCTCTCCATCCCAGCTGTTGAGTACATACGGGCAAAATGTTCTTGAAAGTTTTCGTTGTCCTTATAGACGTTGTATTTAGTAGTGTTTTCCTTTACAAAGGACTGTATTGTTGACACGACTATGCAAACATTGTCCTCTACGTCTTGCGGTCTTATGTTGAACTTGTCGTCAAGGTCAAATACACGCACGTGTCCGCCGAATTGCCCATCTAACGCCTCTCTATATGGATGTCGTGGGTTTTTAAGTGCCTCTGCCGTCTGTTTCCGTATAGCATCACTTGGACAGAACCACAAAACAACTGGATAATCGCGCGAAAGCCACGTTTCACTTATAATCTTTATTGCATGGGCTGCTATGATAGTCTTTCCGCCACCAGTAGGGACTTTAATACAAATACGTGGAGTGTTGGGTATGCCATCCCAAACTTTGTAATCTTCGTCCAACGTCCCTAGTCTAGCCTTGACTTCAGGCTCGCTTATTATAGCCCTAAACGCCTTTCTATGCTCCACAACACGGCAACGTTCAAAGAACTTTTTAAGAATATCTAGTGTATTCTGCTGATATTGCTTTAGCACCATTATCTCACCTTTACATCATACGGAGTTTGCTTGAACTCTATATTTTTACTAACCCGTGAAGCTTCCCCATAAACTACCAGTTTGTCGTAGGGGAGATTGCCTATGCAAGAAGTTATTATATTGAGCGTTTTACTGGTTAATACGTTCCCGCCGTTCACACGTGTGTCGTGTAAAATACCGTTATTAAGCTGTGCATAAGCGACACCGTTCTACACCCCTAGAAATGGGGGGGTAGTAGCTGGTTTGTTCCAAGGTGTTTTGGTCTCGTTGAACGAAATGGTGGTTGCAGGGTTGTCAGAGGTAATGT
>BNUJ01000100.1 GCA_025997275.1 Deferribacterales bacterium | reverse complement strand
GCTTTAGCCCAGTGGAAGCGCACATAATCGTTGTTAGGCTCGTGGAAGAATGCCGAGCCAACTAACGCATTCATTATCCTAAAATGCGCAAGCTAGATAAAAATAAAAAGCCGACTAATACCATAAACGCCAAATGGCGAACGGCTACTAGTCGGCTTAATTATCTTAATACCTAACTTAATTGTAGGTATTCTATACCATAAAATGGAGTGCTTGTCAAGAGGAAAAATAATTATTAAGACAGATTTTTTATGTTAGATGACGAGGATATCTTAAGAAGAGCAGATTGACAACTCCTCGTCTAGAGTTTATAGTGTTGTATAATGCTGTTGCTCCACTAGCGGGAGGTAATAAATATGGGAATGCATATTGATGAAGCTATAGACAACTTTCTTGTCTTTCAGACGATTGAGAAAAACTCAAGCAAACTTACTATAAAGGCATACTCTAAAGACTTGATAGAGCTTGCTGACTACGCTACCATGACAAGTCCGCCTGTAAGCGAGATAGAACAATTTGACTACTTCCTGCTCCGTGCATTTGTAGCGACCCTATACGATAGAGGGCTTGCAAAAAGCTCTATTGAACGCAAGGTTGCATCCACGCGATCCTTCTTCAAATATTTACAAAAAAAGATGCTCATAGAGGACAACCCCTCTAGGATGCTAAAATTTCCTAAGAAAGAGAAGAAGCTCCCATCAGTATTCCCTGTTGATGATATAGAACAGCTATTAGATAGCCCTGATGATAACGATACCGCCGCTCATAGAGACAGGCTTATATTAGAACTATTATATGGCACAGGTGTGCGCGTAAGCGAACTAGTGGGACTAAACGTCAGCGATGTTGACATAGGCGGGGCACGTCTGCGCGTACGTGGCAAAGGGAAAAAGGAGCGTATTATCCCGATAGCAGACTTACACATTACACTGTTGCGCAAATATATAAGTTCTATCCCATTTTTCTTAACATCAGGCTATAGTGCTGACGCAAGTGCACTTATCATCAATAGGCGCGGCGGACGCTTTAGTAGCCGTAATATAGGCGAGCTTGTGAAGAAATATCTTAAAAAAACTGGCTTACCCGACAACTATTCCCCCCACTCGTTTCGCCATACGTTCGCTACGCACCTGCTATCCAATGGTGCTGATTTACGCTCTATACAAGAGCTACTAGGACACGAATCACTCTCTACCACGCAAAAATATACACACCTAGACCTACAGAAATTATTAGAGAGCTATAAAGATGCTCACCCTAAAGCCAATGAACACTAAAAAAATTATCAAATTGATTGCAATGAGTAGCATCGTAACCATTGTTGCTACTGTGATAATATATATTGTAGCAGGGAATAGGCAAGCTATAAGCCTGCTGATAAGTGCACCATTTGGTATAGGCGCGCTGGCACTATCTGCTAGGCACATTACAAGAGCTGTTGAGGAAAACAGGCTCAAAGTTTTCTTATTGCACTACGTTTTTAGGCTTGCTTGTTTCTCAATTTTGTTGTATGTATTATTGGTAGTTTTGCATTTAGGTCCCCTTGCTTGTGCATTAGGGCTTACCCTGCCGGTATTTGTTATGATGATAATGATGTTGCTAGACCTTAACAAACCTGATAGGAGTTAGTGTTATGGAACACCCTATGACTATTATATCGTTTCTGCCCCCCGCTATACAAGAGCGGTATGGGCACGTTGTAATGCTGTCGGTGGTAGCGGTCATTGTATTTTGTATCGGGTTGGTTGTCCGCAGGATGACTAACGATGTGCCTACTCGTTCGCAAGCACTAATGGAGGGGCTTATCCGCTACCTGTATGATATGGGCGAGAACGTTATGGGGCACGAGGGCGCAAAGTATATGCCATTTCTTATTTCTATAGCTTTCTATGTAGCAATATCTAATCTGACGGGGCTTATACCCGGTCTTTTCCCCCCTACTACTAACATGAACACTACGGCAGCCCCTGCGGTGTGTGTATTTTTATTCTACCAATACCTCGGGGTCAAGAAACACGGAGCTGCTAAGTATATAAGCCATTTTTTAGGACCTATCTTGCCACTAGCTCCGCTGATGTTTCTGATAGAACTGGTCGGTCAGTTTGCGCGTCCGTTGTCGCTGACGATGCGTTTGTTTGGCAATGTGACTGGTGAAGAGATTATAGTTACGATACTATTTATGATAGCTCCATTCATAGTGCCGTTGCCGATGTATGTGTTAGGGCTATTCACTGGATTGTTGCAAGCATTTGTATTTATGTTATTATCAATGGTCTATATCGGTGGCGCAATAGAAGAAGCGCATTAGTATAGAAAATATATGAACTTAATTAGGGGAGTTGTTATTATGAAAAAGTTTTTAAGGTTGGCTTTCTTTAGCTCAGTGTCGTTTATTGTTGCGTCTCTTCCGGCTCTTGCCCAAGAGGTTCATGCTGCTGTCAGCGTGAAAGAGGGTGCAAATGGCTGGGCGATATTTGTGGGTGCTGGCTTTGCCATAGCTATACCAGCATTCGGTGCTGCAGCTGGTATGGGCAAGGCGATAACGGCTGCTCTTGAGGGTGTTGCACGCAATCCAAGCGTTGCTCCGCGCATTATGACGATGATGATTTTAGGTCTTGCACTTATTGAATCACTTGTTATATATGCCCTTGTCGTAGCAATACTAATGCTATTCACGGCGTAACCCCTTGAAACATTAGTTGATGTTTTTAACGGCTCGCATGCCTGTGAGCCGTTTTTTATTACTAATATGAATCAAGCTATGAATGTAAATATTGGCTTCATCAGCCTAGGTTGTGCTAAAAATCAAGTTGATTTAGAGAAGTTGGCGGGAACACTTGAAGGCAGAACCTTTAACTTTACCGATAAGCTCTCTGAATGTGATGTTGTCATAGTCAACACTTGTGGTTTTATCGCTCCAGCTGTGAGTGAGGCGGTGGATGCTATCCTTGATGCACGAGCAAAGATGCCGAAAAGGGCAAAACTGATAGCATTCGGCTGCATGATGGAGCGTTACAAGGGCGAAATATCTAAAGAACTGCCAGAGATAGATTTTGTGGCTGGTGTGGGTAGCACAGCCCAGTCTCAGATATTGGAATATTTGCACAAGCTCTATCCAGATGAAACAAATGTAAAACAAGCCGATATAAAACATACTCGCTACCTGTTAAATTCACCCTACTATGCATATCTTAAAATATCAGAAGGTTGCGACAATCATTGCACATACTGCACTATACCATTGATACATGGCGGACAGCGCAGTGTTCCAGCGAATGAGTTGGTGGCGCAGACCGCTGAACTAGTAGCGAATGGCACAAAGGAGATAATAGTTGTAGGGCAGGACACCTCAAAATATGGCTCTGATATGCAAGACGGAACAAATCTGGCAATACTATTAGGTATATTAGCGAAGAACTTTCCTCAAACATATTTCCGCATAATGTATATAAACCCAGACGGGGTAACAGATGAGCTGATAAAGGCTATAAAAGCATATAAAAACATACTGCACTACTTTGATATACCTATCCAACACGCCACCGATAGAATCTTAAAGAAGATGGCTAGACGCTCTGACAGCACACAGATAAAGGGCGTATTCAAGCTGATTCGTAAGCTCCTGCCAGACTCTGTAATACGCACGACCCTAATAGTGGGCTTCCCTACTGAAACTGATGATGATATAGATATATTAAAAAACTTTTTAGAGGAATATAAACCCGACTATGCTGGCTTTTTCCCGTATAGCCCTGAGGAGGGCACTGTTGCAGAACATATAGCTGGGCGCATAGATGATAAAACTATAAAAATGCGCTTGAAAGCCTTGCAGAGTGTGCAGAAAAAGATTACTATGGAGAGGTTGAAACAATTTAAGGTGGGGGAGATTACCTGCTTTATTGAACGAGCAAGTGATGATTTTTCGTTTATACTAGAGGGGCGGACACTATTCCAAGCCCCTGATGTTGACGGCAAAATGTTTGTAATAGACAGCGCGGCGATAGGCGAAATGGACGGGGCGATAAGAATTGGTAGCCCATATAGGGCAAAGATACAAAAAATTGCATATCCTGATGTATATGTAAAGATTATAGGAGCGATGAATTGAAACTACGACACCTACTGACAACCTTGCTGGTATTATCCCTATGCGCTTGCGGAGGGATGCCTGAGCTGGTGGATATGCCGAACGATGAGCTTATTACGCGCGGTAATGAGGCTATGGCTAACAGGAAATATTCCAGAGCTGTAATATACTATAAGAACGTTATTCTGAACGCTGACAACCCTAATAACGCTCGGTATGCACAAAAATCTATGGGGGATGCATATTTTAACAATAAGGATTACACCGATGCAATCGCCGCTTATGAAGTATATGTAGAGCTATACCGCAGGACGCCAGACACACCGTTTGTGCTGTTCCAACTGGGCATGTCATACCGCGCTATCTCGCTGAGTGCGCCACGCGACCAGACATCAACCATAAAAGCCTCTGAAAATTTTGATGAGCTTAAAATGCTATACCCAGTTCAATATGAGCAATATATGGCAGACAGATATAGTTCGGAGATGCGCGAGCGGCTAGCCGAGCATGAATACCGCGTAGCCAAGTATTACTATAACCTAAAGCATGATAACAGCTCTATAATGCGCTCATCTAGGCTAATAGAGAAATATCCTGACTTTACATTGACAGAACAAACTTATAGGATACTAATCCTAGCTTTAGCTAGAAACGGTGAAGAACGCAATGTAAAAGCTGCTGCCGAATATCTATCGTATTTTAAGCGCACATATCCCAACAGCAAATTTAATAAAGAGCTTACCCGTGCGGTAGAAAAGAGATTAAAAAGCTAAAAGCCTGTCAACTTGCCACCGAAGAAACCTATTATATACGCAATCACTACGCACAAGGAGAGCAACAGGGTGTATATTGCATCAAAGCTGGCAAGTCCA
>BNUJ01000099.1 GCA_025997275.1 Deferribacterales bacterium | reverse complement strand
TCCGCACTGCACCTATTTGCATCTTTTAGGTATTCCTTATACCAATCAGCAAGTGAAACTTTATACTCTACAAAGAGTTCCTTATTATCAGGTGGATTATTTGTTGTTCCATGAAGGCTTAGCATTCCATTTTTAGGTTCACCAACATAAGGATATGCTCTACTAAACGATAACTCTCCCACATTCGTGCTGGCGGACGAAGTATCAAAAGAATAAATATGTTCTGGTTTTTGAGAACTTCCAGCTCTAAATAATACTACAATCCACGCATTGCCAGCTGCAACAGATTCTTCACTTATACCATAAAACATCATCTTTACCTGTAAAGTATTCTCGTAGATATCAACAACATGCCTAGATTCGGCGTAATATTTACCAATATCAACAAACCAATCTCCTGAACGTTCCTTTTTATATGAATATGGTTTTATGACTCCAACGTTATACCCACAGGCACTTAATATGAAAATGCTTATAAGAAGAACAAAGTTTTTTTTAATCATTTCTTAAACTCCATTTTCACAACTACTGGGGATAGTTTGATACCGTCACTAGATATGTCGGACATCACAAATTTAGCGTTGCGCAGGTGATTGCATGTGACTGGAAAATAATACCTAACTACTCGTTTTTTATCTATTTCTTTTACAGAAAGCAGTTTTGCTGGCATCTTAACACCATTTTGAAGTTGCAGATAAGCACTGTCTGTATTTATCTTGTAACTGCTATCAATTTCAACCGTTAGTATTCTATTATCATAAAGCTCACATCCAGCACGGTCTTCATAGTAATATACGTAAAACAATAACCACGAAGTTCCATGTGGCGGTTTCACATAGAAGTCCTGCAATACTTCTATGCCCTCATGCTGACCTTCGTAGCTAAAAGATAGCCTATCGCCACCCATAGCACAGGAACTAACTATTGCAAATAGCATTATGAATAGAAATCTTATATAATTTCTCATAATTAGTCCCCCATTACTACATACGAGCATAATTTGTCGTTAATATACGCATAAACAAATAACTCACTAATAATATTAGCAGGAAAAACAAAGAAAACAAAAGCTTTATGGTGCAAGTGGTCATTTATAGTTCTCCATTTATCGTTATCATTTTATCAAATAATCGCTATACATCATAGTCAACAAACCAACAACGCACCAATAAAACAAAGCTGGCATCGCAACCATATAATGCACTAATGTAAAGGTAATATGCATTCTATTCCATTTCACCATTTTATACATTATATACACACATACAGTGTCTGGCACGAGAAGAAAAAAAGTTAAAAACAACTTATTTCCCTCGTACATAACAAAAGTTGATTCATCGCTCAACAAAAAATCAAAAACGAATGCAAGATTTACTATGCAACCGCCAAGCATTGCCAAAACAACTCTATAAAAACTTGTATATATTCCCATAATTATGGCTGTAACACAAAAAATAATAAAAATGACTTCAATAATAGCAATTATATTAAATCTTGACAAAATTATTTACCTTGTTTCCATTCTTTTTTAAACTCTATAGCAATTGGATATTGGTAAAGCACTCTATCTGCTGAATAATGGATACGTTCTGGTTCTATATTTATATTTTTCTCCACTATTGTTGTGTTGGCAGGCAAAACGACAAAAAATTTGTCATTTTCAATATAGATATCAACAATTTCAGGAACATCATTTAATTTAAGTTGACTATCAGAATATGCACCGCCATTATAACGAGCCCAATGCTTCACCTCATAATAAGTGTGACCATAAAAATACTTGCGAAAATACTTGCGAAGATAAAAATGGTGAACTTCTTCTATACTAGTTTTATAGACAAGAGACTTGAGCTCAAGCGGAGCGGCTAATGTAACTGTATTGACTAATGCATAGGCAAGACATAAGATACAACAAAAAAAGATAAAAAGCACTGCCAATAAAGGTTTAAGAAGCATTCTAAAAAACAAGCTATTCGTAATCATACGCAATCTAGTCATATATACTATCCAGTATATATCAAATCTTTTAGAAATTATATACTTCCACGTACGCAATCTAGTCATATATATATCTCCGTTATACCCCTAGTCATCGGATTATCGCCTATATTATTGCAATAATATGAAACACGCACCTTAATAGCACCTTTATACAATTACAAAATAAGGCTGTCAAGAGAAAATTTGGAAAAATTAAAATTATACAGCATAACCCAAACGTTTATGACAGCACCTTTAACACCCTGTCATTCCCAGCCAAATCTTTTATAATATCTATCGTCAGCCCAAGCGAGTCCGCAAGTTCGCTTACGCGGTTTGCCTGCATGTAGCCAATTTCAATATAAAAAGTTGGGCTATTTTTCAGTTTTGAGATAAGTTCTAATAGATGTTTTATATGGGCAAACCCCTCATCGTCTGCTACCAATGCAATTTTTGGCTCATAATGAACTGCTCTGTCACATTTAGCATATTCTTCCTTTGAAACATAAGGCGGATTAGCCGTTATAATACTAGCTGAATGGGCAACATTAGCAAGAACTTTAGACAGGTTAAATTTACCATCTAATATATCGTATTGGATAAAACTAGCCCTGCTGTCTAATTTTAATTTGCCAGCATTGCTTTGTGCCAGAGTAAGTGCTCTAGGCGATATATCTATGCCAATGCCCGCAGCCTCTGGAAGTTCTTTTAGTAATGTGAGCAATATACAGCCACTGCCTGTGTATAGGTCAACAACGTGAGCACTATCAGTACTTTTAACATCGCTTAATACTGCATTTACAAGTGTTTCGGTGTCAGCACGTGGGATAAGCGTGTCAGCATTGACTGCAAACTCATACCCATAAAACTCTTTGCGGTGTGTAATATATGGGATAGGCACTTCTCGTTTTAATTTCTCAATTACAATAGCAACATCGCCATCATCTACCTGCCATATATTAGGGTCTTGAGCCACATCTTGGTAGGCAGAACCTGTTAGATATGAGATAAGCTCCACAGCATCAACGCGTGAAATGCCCATATCGCGCAATTTTTGTAGAAATATACTAGATGATATACTAAATGCCATAGCTAGTAGTTATACCCCAGCCGCCTTTAGCTTTTCCGCCTGGTCAAAGGTGTTGAGATTTTGCAATATTTCGTTTATCTCACCTTCCATTACCCTATCAAGGCTATACACAGTCATATTGATTCTATGGTCGGTCATTCTATTTTGCGGAAAATTGTAGGTGCGTATCCGCTCGCTTCTGTCGCCAGAGCCGACCTGCAACTTGCGCGTCTCTGCCCGCTCATTAGCCTGTTTGTTGATTTTATCCTCAAGCAGTTTTGATTTAAGGAGCTTCATAGCCTTGTCTTTATTTTTAATCTGACTACGTTCGTCTTGACAGGTCACCACTATGCCAGTTGGAATGTGTGTTATGCGCACAGCGGAGTCCGTGGTATTAACGTGCTGCCCACCCGCACCGCCTGAACGATATACATCTACTCGTAAATCTTTATTATCAATGGCAACGTCCACATCATCAGCCTCTGGCAACACTGCCACCGTGCAAGCAGAGGTATGTATTCTGCCTGATGCTTCTGTATCGGGTATTCTTTGCACCCTATGCCCGCCCCCTTCGTATTTAAGGCGACTATATGCACCACGCCCTTTAATCAATAGGACTACTTCTTTATATCCGCCTACTCCAGTTTCGTTAGCATCTACTGTTTCAACTTTCCAGTTCTGCAAATCGGCAAACCTAGAATACATCCGCAGTAAATCAGCCGCAAAGAGGGACGCCTCATCGCCACCAGTGCCAGCACGTATTTCTAAATATATATTTTTATCATCATAGGGGTCTTTAGGGAGCAACTGAAGTCGCATAGCTTGTTCTAACTCTGCCATTCTCTGAGCTGTGTCCGCCATCTCTTGATGTGCAAGCTCCTGCATGTCTTTGTCAGACGAACTTCTTAATATTTGGTCAGCTTCGCTATGTGCAGCTTTCAGTCTTTTCCATTCGCGGTATAAGCCCACGACATCTTCCATATCAGAATGTTCTTTAGCAAGCCTCTGAAAAACCGCCCTTTCAGCAATAACTGCAGGGTCGGACATCTGAATACTTACCTCATCGTAGTGCTTAGCTACCTCCTCCAGCTTATCAAACATAGTCATATAATATTAAACATTATTTGAGATAAGTCAAGTAAAATCCCTTATCTTCTAATTATTAGCAAGCATAGCTGTAGAGGAAAGTTGGTGGGGGAGAAAACACATATTCTCCCCCATCCTCTTAATATTCTGCCTTAGCAGCAATCAAGTTTCTAGTATTAGACTGAAAACGCAGGCTCTTTATCTTCAGCTTGTCTTTTAATAGCATGTGGAACAACTCCACAAGGTTTTCGCAGGTTGAAATCTTTTTAGTAACAACAAGACGGCATTCTGGCACTGCATAACCAAGTTCACATTTGAATGCTGTGCCACGCTGTGTGTTGTCCTTATGCCCGCCCTTGATGCCCTGTTTCTCATAAACATCAAGAATCGGCTGTAGCAATGGGTCGCAGTCTTGCAACAAGAGCGCATGGTCAAAGTTTTGCATAACGTCCCAAACAACTGCCTGTAAATCCTTAACAGGTTTTACAAAACCACGTTCATCAACGACACCCTCAACCTCAATGTTCAATTCGCCGTGATGTCCATGCAGATACTGTGCCTCACCTGTGTGATTCAGAAACCGATGCGCATACTCCATAGTAAGCCTAGTTTGAATAACCATAATATAACCCTCCGCGTTTTTAGTCCGCCGACCTTCTATTTATTAGTAATCGGAATGATTACTAATATTCTATAAAAATCAATTAAACATCAATATACTCACATAATTTTTTATGTGTCTTTACAAGAGTAGCAAAGTCCCTCAAATGTTATTGAATGATAACCTATCTCAAAGTCACTATCTCTCTCTACTGTTACGTCAAGTTCCGTATCATACAGGATGGGAATATCAAAAACCTTATTGCACTTCTTACAATGCAAATGATAATGAGGCTCCAACCTCCTATCATAGCGCACAAATTCAGGGTCTGCCTCTACTGCAACGATTTCTCCCTCTTCCTCAAGAATTTGGAGATTGCGATAGACCGTGCCAAAGCTCATTCGT
>BNUJ01000098.1 GCA_025997275.1 Deferribacterales bacterium | reverse complement strand
TATATATATATATATATATATATATATATATATATATATATATATATATATATATATATATATATATATATATATATATATATATATATATATATAGAGAGAAAGAGCACATGTGTAAACTACACACACTCGAGAGACTCGCGTGTGCCCTTTTGTGCGAGAAAAAAAAAAAAAACACAGATGAAATCCAGACACGAGATTCCATATCGTAGGCACTATTCTTCTGGAAAAAAAACAATAAAAAACAAGTAGAATAATTATCAGTAATTTGTGTGGCAGAACAGAACGAGCGCAGACTCGACGAGTGAGGGGGGGAGGAGGGGGGAGGGGGGGGGGGGGGGGGGGGGGGGGGGGGGGGGCAATATGTTCCTGCACTATATTCACTAACATCATGTCTTAAACGTTATAGTCTCTACGAAAATTAGTCAACATCTTTTTTTAGCCATCTACTCTAGCAAAAAACTAGGGACTATACTTGTTTTATTACACGACAGTGCCATCCTGTAGTTTCTTAACTTCGGCAAGGGAAAGCCCCACGAGGTCGGCAACATCCTCTACAGGATAGCCTTTAGTCAAGAGATTTCTGGCAACGTCCAGTTTGCCTCTCAGTTCGCCTTTCAGCTCCCCTCTTTGCAAGCCTTGTTCTAAGCCTTGCTCTAAGCCTCGTTCTAAGCCTTCTTCATACCTAGCCATTTCAGCGTCTTCTTGTGTTAATTCCATAGTTAGCATATTGAATACCTCCACTGAGTGTTTATGTAAAAAATCTCTTAATATCCCTCGTTCTATACATATCTTTATCGCCCGCTCCATAGCACTAGATAAAGCTACTTTGTCCCTGCTATTTACCCCTCTTGTCTCCTGCCTAACTACCTCTACAAACTCCGCATAGTCCCCAAGCGTTCCGCTCGCTTTCAATACCTTGCTGTTATGCCCTTTATTAACATTCAGCACACGAACTTCTAACTCTAAAAAGTTGTGTGTATCGGTTCTTGTATCGTCCTCTGCAAACAGAGCAGATAACTTTACATAGTAGTCATCTGCTTTCAATGATTCCACACCATTATATAATACTATAAACTCTGGACGAGGTAAAGTCAACCTCTTGCTCTTGTATATAGATTTACTATCAATCATACCCTCATACATACGCACTATATATCCTAAAAAACGTAGTAGCATATTGTTATTTATGGTTGATTGATGTTCTAGTAAAATTACTAGCTTGTCTCCCATAGTAAAGGATATATCGTTTCGCCTACCCTTAAACAAGACGTTCTCTAGTGTATTTATTACAATACCATCTGATACTTCATAGCTGGCACCAGCAATGGCATTGTATAGCTCAACGAGCTTCTCTTTTTCAGAGAATAGTTTTGTAAAAACGCTATCTTTGTATTCCCTGTTGGTTTTGCCACTTGACATAACTTGATAATATGATGAAAAAAGCTAGTCGTCAAGAGCTTTTATGGCAATGTAATTGCACAAGTTAAAATGCCCCTCATAGATTTTTTATTGGGGGTAGCTGAAGCACATGCAGAGACAGGGGGAAGAGTGACAAGCAGTTGTCAAATATGTCTTCTCATCTTTTTGTAAGACTTAAATTCATAGTATATAACCAGTGCAACTACGATTACAGACGCTATATCGCCTACAGGTTGAGAAAACCATATACCATCCAGCCCTAAAAATAGTGGCAATATAAATAGACAAGGTATCAGCACCACAATCTGACGCAACAGACTGAGTAGCATTGCTAGCCTTGCCTTGCCTATAGATAATATATAGGTTGAGCCTGTCACAGAAAAGGCTATTAGCGGTATGGTAAAGGTATTCTTCCTAATACCGTCTATCGTAATACGCAATAGTTCGGGGTCTTTATTAAAAAGCCCTACTATCTGTTCTGAGAAAACTTCCGTGCAAACCATTCCGACAGTTAGCAGAGCAGTGCCCGCAATTGCGGCAAGGATAAATACCCGCCTTGCCCGTGCTAAATGGCGCGCACCATAATTATAGCCTACAATAGGCTGCATTCCCTGCGTGATACCGATAGCAGGCATAAAAAATAGCATTAAAATAGTCATAATAGTCGTCATAGCACCTATTGCAAGGTCGCCGCCATATTTGAGGAGCAAATTATTTATAGTAATCTGCGACAGGGACATTGCCCCCTGTATAACAAACGGAGTCATACCTATAGAGACTATCATCTTCACAAGTTTTTTATCCAGCTTTAGGAACGAATACTCAAACTTTAGGTTGGACTTGCCGTTCAAATAATATTCAAGGCATAGCGCAAGCGTTACAAACTCTGTGAGAGCCACCCCTAGTCCCGCACCCGCAACCCCCATTTCTAGCTTTATAATAAGCAGATAATCAAGTACCACATTGACTACAGCACCGATAATCATTATCACCCCCGCTCGTCTAGGGCTACCATCTGCACGCATAGTGAACGTCAGCGTAAGCGAGAGTATCCACGGAGCAAAACCTAACGAGAACATGTCCATAAACTTCTTGGCATAAGCAAATGAGTTAGTGCTAGCACCAAAAAGGCGCAATAAAAAATCGCCAAATATAAAATATAGTAGCGTAAGTGCCACCCCAGCTATGACAGATAAAGACGTCGCGTTACCTACTAGTCGTTGCGCCATTTCAGTCTTGCCCTCGCCTAGCCGCAGGCTCATATTGGTAGCTGTCCCAGCCGCAAGCAACATTGAAAAAGCCATAAGCATAGTCATAACGGGCACACTCACGCCTATACCCGATATGGCAAGCGCGCTATCAGGAATATTTGCTATGAATAGCCTGTTAATGGATATATACAGAGCATTGACAGTCATTCCTATAATGGCTGGCATAGAATACTTGAGCAACAACTTGCCTACAGGCTCAGTCGCTAGCTCATTGTTATTATTGTTATTATTCATCATCTACTATTCATTACTCAATCACTTCATTAATTCGGGCAATGTGCGCTCATAGATGGTATTCATCTTTTTAATTGGCGTTGAAAGCAGTGCCACTTTATCGTTACACGTTATATCTATCATATCCCCACCTGTTGTTCCTATGTCAAGGTGTTTCAACGTGCCTAAAAGTTCTTTAACTTGTGCGTATTTGTCGTCTGCTACTTCTAATAACATTAAAGCCCCCTCGCCGAATAGGAGCGCATCAGCCCGCGCAACGGCGGGCAGGTTCACGCTACAGCCGATATTATTTTTGCGACACATCTCAAACAACGCCACAGCAAGCCCGCCCTCAGATACATCATGAGCTGATAACAATAATTTTTCACTAGTCGCCTTGACCATAAAGTCTATAAGTGCATTATGGAAATCTAAATCTGCCACAGGTGGCACACCTATAGCCTTATTAAATAACACGTCTAAATAATGGCTTGCGGCGATTGTCTTTGGCAACTCCCCAAGTAGCAATATATGGCTGCCCTCGCGCTTAAAATATGACTCTATTTTATTTGTGGCATCGTCCATAACGCCGACCATTACGATTAACGGAGTCGGATATATCGGCTGCCCCTCAGTCTCATTATACAGGCTCACATTGCCACTAACTACTGGTGTTTTTAGCTTTTTTGCAGCGGCAGAAATCCCTTCTATAGCTTCTATCAGCTGATACATGACCTCTGGTTTCTCTGGATTGCCAAAATTTAGGCAATTTGTAATAGCCACAGGTCGCGCCCCGCTCGCCACCACGTTGCGTGCAGCCTCACATACCGCAAGCATACCGCCGACACGCGGATTCAGATAGCAGTAGCGACTATTGCAGTCAGCGGAGAGTGCCACAGCTTTTTTAGAACCTTCCAGTCGCACTACCGCCGCATCGCTACCAGGTAGCGTTATAGTGCCAATCTGCACCATGTGGTCATATTGCTCCCATATCCAACGTTTACTGGCAATGCTTGCATCTCCCACTAATCGCATCATTGCCCGCTCTAAATCTTGCGGTAGCTCCACGTGCGAGTCGTCAAATATAGCCAGCTCATCTAAATAAGATGGACGCTCACTAGGTCTATCGTAAAGCGGAGCGTTGTCCGACAGCGGAGCAGCGAGTACTGATGCTACTTCTTCCCCCTGCCAAAATAAGCGCACATAGCCATCATCAGTCACTTTACCGATTTCAGCCGCATCTAAGTCCCACTTGCGGACTATATCTATAACTTGTTGTTCAGAACCACGCTTTGCCACCAACAGCATGCGTTCCTGAGATTCTGAAAGCATTATTTCATAAGGCGTCATCGCCTCTTCACGGAGTGGCACCTTATCAAGGGAGATTACCACGCCAGAGCCTGCCCTGCCCGCCATCTCAAATGACGTGCTCGTTAGCCCAGCTGCTCCCATATCTTGAATGCCAACTAACGCATCGGTCTGCATTAGCTCCAAACAAGCTTCTAGTAATAATTTTTCCCTGAACGGGTCGCCGATTTGCGTATTAGGACGCTTTGATTCGCTCTGTTTGGAAAACTCCTCACTCGCCATAGTGGCACCGTGTATTCCGTCTCGTCCCGTCTTTGCGCCTATGTATAGAACGGGGTTACCCACACCAGATGCATTGGCAGTGAATATCTTATTTCTCTTTACCACTCCCAACGCAAAAGCATTCACAAGCGGGTTTTTATTATAGCATTTATTAAATTGAGCCTCGCCACCTATGGTAGGCACACCAAAACAATTACCATAATGTGATATGCCCGAAACTATTCCGCGCACAAGGGATGGCGTTTTAGCATCCGCAGGTTCACCAAAACGTAGTGAATTCATGGCGGCAATAGGTCTAGCCCCCATAGTAAAAACATCACGCAAGATACCGCCTACACCAGTTGCCGCACCGTTAAAAGGTTCTATAAATGACGGATGATTGTGGCTTTCTACCTTAAAAGCTACGCATATATCACTATCAATGATTATGACGCCAGCATTTTCCCCTGGACCATATACGACATTGTCTCCTGTAGTAGGGAACTTTTTAAGATGTAATTTGCTTGATTTATAACTACAATGCTCGCTCCACATAGCTGAAATACAGCCAAGTTCAATATAGTTAGGCGTTCTGCCAAGTATCTTACATGCATTGTCATATTCGTCAGCCGTCAGTCCCATCCCACCAGCAATCTGTGCATTCACATCAGGATAGTTAAAACTGTCATACACCTTGC